>JADZAN010000011.1 GCA_020852815.1 Gemmatimonadaceae bacterium
GCCACCCACCCCATGGTCTGCGCGTGTTCCACGATGTTCTGGCAAACTTCGGAAAGCGTCATGGCAAAGCGCATCGTCGCCATCGGGTCGAGGTTCAACTCGTTGACGAGGATCTGCTGTGCCTTGGATTGGATGCGTTCGACGACGTCGTGCACGTCGTCGCTCTTGGCCACCGGCGTGATCTCGAGCAGGACGTTCGACTCGGCGGCCTGCGCGCGCGCGCGCGGGACGTGGCCGTGCATCTCGAACAGCTCCTCGGCGTACTTGTAGAAGCCCGCCCGCTGCCAGTAGGACGCCGTCTCCTCGGTCTCGGGGCCGGTGAACGCCGCCTGCGTCCCGCGCGACTGCGCGAGCGTGAGCAGTGCGGTGAGACCGTAGGGCGATGCCCACCGCGTGTGACGCGCGTCGATGAGGACCTTCTGGTCGACGGGCATCGGCGCCACCTGCTCGAGCACCTGTTCGAACGTGTGGTCGTCGAGCGAGGGAGGGACGGTGATGACAGTCGTCACGAGGGAATCAGTTCGCCGCGAAGATGGTGCGCGAGCCCGCGGGCCCCACGATAGGCCACGTTGCGCGCCGCTGCCTTGATCGCAGCACGTAACGCGCACGTGAACGTATCACCACAAAGCAGTCGCGAGAAGAGTGTCGCGCCAAAGACATCGCCGCACCCGGTCGGGTCGCCCGCGCCCTTGACATCGGCAGGTTCTGCCGGCACCAACGCGGTCCGAATCGCCCCTAGAACAGATGTTCCGGCCCCGCGACGCGCCAAGTCTCCCAGTTGCTCGAATCCCGGCGCCGTGAAGTACACCACACCGCGCGCGCCCAGCGTCACCACCAATGCTGACACTTGCTGTGCCAGTGCTGTCGCCGCCAGCGCCATCGGGTCGGGCGCCATCATCGCCAACTCGTCCTCGTTCATCTGCACCACGTCGGCGCACGCCAGCCACGACGCCGCGTTAGGCAGCGGCTGCAACGTGCGCAACCCGTCGGGCTGCACCGCCAGCGTGAGCGAGTGCATGTCCAGGTACACCGGCCCGCTGAAGTGCTGCCGGATCAGCTGCAACGTCTCCAGCTCCAGCTCGAACCCGCTGATCAGGTTCACGTACAGCGCGTCCAGGTCGCGCAGCAACGGCTTGAGCCCCAGCCACGGCCACGGCGGCACGCCACCGGTGAGCACCTCGCTGCGCCGCTCGTCGGAGTGGTAGCGCAGCTCGACCCGGTTGTTGGGATACGGAACCGCGATCGGCGCGGCATCACGCGCCACGCGACGCAGCGTGCGCAGGTACTCCGACGCGCGCGCATGCAGGTCCTCGCCCACGCGCGCCAGCGGCACTATCTCCCAATCGTTAGTCAACGCCGCGTCCAGCGCCGACAGGGCGTACGTCACGCCCCCCCACTCCTCCACCGGCGCCGATCGCGGATCCCGCCCGTGGATCACGTCCCACACAAAGGACCCGATCACCCCGAGCCGCTTCCGGCGCGGGAAATGCCCCTCCGCCGCGCGCGTCACCGCGAGCCCGTCACGCCAGGTGCCTCACGCCGAGGCACTCACACCGAGCCCAGCGCCTGCTGCTTGAACGACGCGACCGCGCCCACCACACCGGCATTCCCCGGGAGCGACCCGGGGACGATGCGGCACGCGTCCACCGCCGCCGCAAAGGCCCGCTTGCGCACCTCGCGCTTCAGCGGCTCGAACAGCGTCGCACCGGCCTGCGTCACTCCGCCGGCAATCACCACCACGTCGGGGTTGAAGACGTTGAGCAGGTTGGCGAGCCCCGCCCCGAGGAATCGCGCCGTCTCGCGCACCACCTCCAGCGCCGTCTCGTCTCCCTTCCTGGCCGCGTCGTACACGATCGCCGCCGTCAGCCGTTCCATCTCCCCCTGTACCAGCTGGTACATGATCGACTCGTGGTCGCCTTGCAGTTGCTCGCGCGCCCGCTCGGCAATCGACGGCCCCGATGCGTACGCCTCCAGGCAGCCATAGTTGCCGCACTTGCAGCGCCGCCCAGTCACGTCGATCGTCGTGTGCCCGATCTCCCCGGCAATGTCCGACGAGCCGTGGTACAGGCGCCCCTCGAGGATCAACCCGCCGCCGATCCCCGTCCCGATCGTCACGCCGACCACGTTGCGACCGCCCCTGGCCGCCCCCATCCACCACTCGCCCAGCGTGGCGCAGTTGGCGTCGTTGTCGATCTTGACCGGAAGCCCCACCCGCGTCGCGATCGCGTCACGCAGCGGGAAGTTCACCCACCCCAGGTTGGGCGTCGTGATGATGATCCCCTTCTCGCGATCGAGCGGCCCGGGCGATCCCACGCCCACACCAAGGAAGTCCTCACGCTTGGCCCCCGTCTCGGCCATCGTCTCGCGGATCGCGGTCTCGATCATACGCACCATGCGGTCGACCACCGCATCGGCTCCCTGTTCGGAGCGCGTCGGTTCCGAGCGCATCGCGAAGTGGTTGCTGCCGTCCTCGGCGCATGCTCCCACCACGATGTTGGTCCCACCGAGATCGACTCCGACGATGTACTTCGGGCGCTTGGGCTTGGGCATGAGCAGAAGACGAGAAGACGAGAAGACGAGAAGACGAGAGGCCTGCCCCAGCGAAAGCTGGGGACGAGAAGCGTGCCCCAGCGAAGGCTTGGGACGAGAGGGCTGCTCGTGCGAAGGTCCGAGCGGGTCGGGTTGGTGCGGAAACGTTTCCCGCGAAGTGGTGAAGGGCGGCTCTCATGGAGCGCGTCCTAGGGCAGTACTCCCAGCTTGCGCAGGGCGAAATATGTCCCCAGCACGAGAATCATGACAGCGAAGCCCTGCTTGATCCGGTGCTGCGGGATGTGGCGCACCATGCGCGTCCCGCCAAGGGCGCCGATCGCCGCGACCCCGGTGAAGCTCCCCACCAGCCGCCAGTTGATCGGCACCTGCCCCAGGTAGCCTACGAAGCCGCTCAGCGCGTTCATCGTGATGATGAGGAGCGAGCTTCCCACCGCCTCGCGCACGGGAACGCGCGCCAGCAGCACCAGCGCGGGGACAATCACGAAGCCGCCGCCGGCCCCGATCAACGACGTCAGCGCACCCACACCGACGGCCTGCGCGGCGAGCAGGAGAGAGAAGCGGGCGATCGCGGGCGCCACGCCGAGCCCTAGCGCCGGAGACATCGCCGGCGAGGTCGCGTCCCCCTCAGCGCCCCCTTGAGCGCCTCCCTCAGCGACCCCTCCCGCTCCCCCGACCACACTCGCGCTTCCCGCCGCGCCCCCGCCCGCACGTCCACCACCCAGCGGCTTGAGCGAGTCGCGCAGCATCATCGCGGCCGCGCTCAGCGCGAAAACGCCAAACAGCGTGAGCTGCAGCTGTTCCGGTACGTGACGCGCCAATCGCGCCGTCACGAAGGCTCCCGACATGGCGCATAGCCCGAACGGGACGGCGATGCGAAGATTCACCGTCCCCTGGCGCCAATGCGAGAGGAAGCCGATCGCCGCGCTCATCCCGACGACCGCAAGGCTCATCGCGATCGCCGGCTTTACCGGCACCAGGAAGACGTACAGGAAGATGGGGAGGGCGAGAATCGATCCGCCGCCGCCCAACAGCCCCAGCACGAACCCCACCACCAGCGCGAGGGCGAGGCCAACAACCGGGTGGGCGATACCATGCATGGTCGTGTGCCCTCAGGCCCTTGAACCGTCGTCGCGCATGTCGTTCATGTCGTTCACGTCGTTCACGTCGCGCCGAACCGCCTCGACGGCGTCGAGAACCTCCGACACGGTCAGGTCGCGCATGCAGCGCCAGTGGCCCAACGGACAACTGCGTGGCCCGTGCGCGTCGCACGGGCGACAGTCGAGCATCGACACCTCGGCCACCTGTCGTGCGCTCGCGAGCGGCCCGAAGCCGAACGCCGTGACCGTGGGGCCGAAGAGCGCGACGGTGGGTGTGTTCGTCGCCGACGCCAGGTGCAACGGCGCCGAATCGTTGGTCACGAGCACCGCCGCGCGCGCAATCATCGCCGTCGACGCCAGGAGCGACAGTTGTCCCGTGGCGTCGATCGCGCTCCCGAACGTCTCGGCCACGATCTCCTGCGCCAGCGGTGCATCACTCTCCGCGCCAATGATCACGACGCGCCCAAGGAGCGTGAGGCGCCGCGCCAGCGCGGCGTAGTACGGCCAGCGCTTGGTGGCCCACGTCGAGCCGGGGGCAATGGCCAGGAGCGGCTCTCCCGCATGCGCATGGACGTCGAGGAGTCGCTGCACGCTCTCCAGGTCGTCGGCACCGGGATAGAGCGACGGACGCAGCACCTCGGCGGTCGGGCGCTCACTCTCACCGTAGCCGGCCAGCGACCAGAGGCGTTCGGCGTGATGGTGCTGGCGATGGTAGGGGACACGCTGCGTGTAGAGCCAGCGCCCCGCCGAGCTGTCGAAGCCCACGCGATGCGAGTAGCCGGCGGCCAGTGCCAGCGCGGCGCTGCGTATCGAGCCTTGGGCGAGAAAGGCGGTGTCGTCGTTGTCTTCGGCATGCGCCAGGCGCACCAACTCCCGAAAGCCGCGCGCCCCTGCATGCGCGCCGCGCTTGTCGAAGCGAAAGAGGTGTCGCACATCGGGATGGTGCTTGAGGAGCGCCGCGTTTTCCGGCGTCGCCACCACATCCACCGGCCCCCGCGCCGCCAACTCGCGGATGAGCGGCGTGGTGAGGACCATGTCGCCCAGGAAGCTCGTCTGGATGATCAGGGAGCGCATTCGCCCTCACTGGGGCAGAAGACGAGAGGACGAGAGGACGAGAGGACGAGAGGTGGAAACTCGTCTTCTCGTCTTCTCGTCTTCTCGTCCTCTGCCCCTAATCAACTTGTAGCACCGCCAGGAACGCCTCCTGCGGAATCTCCACGGCGCCCACCTGCTTCATTCGCTTCTTTCCTTCCTTCTGCTTCTCCAGGAGCTTGCGCTTGCGTGAGATGTCGCCGCCGTAGCACTTCGCGAGCACGTCCTTGCGCAGCGCCTTGACCGTGGTGCGGGCGATGATCTTGGTCCCGATGGCGGCCTGGATGATCACCTCGAACAGCTGTCGGGGAATCAGTTCCTTGAGCTTGTCGGCGATCTTGCGCCCCCAGTCGTACGACTTGTCGACGTGGATGATCACCGAGAACGCGTCCAGCACGTCGCCGTTGATCAGCATGTCGAGCTTCACCAGCTTGCCCGGGCGATAGTCGGCCATCTCGTAGTCGAGCGAGGCGTAGCCGCGGGAGATGGTCTTGAGCCGGTCGTAGAAGTCGAGGATGATCTCGGCGAGGGGGAACTCCCAGTCGAACTCCACGCGCGCCGTGTCGATGTACTTCATCCCCATGTATACGCCGCGCCGTTCGGTGCCTAACGTCATGATCGGCCCGATGTACTCGGCGGGCGACACGATGCGCGCCTTGACGTACGGTTCCTCGATGCGCGCCGTGACCTGCGGCGACGGGAGCTTGGACGGGTTCTCGATCAGTTCCATCTCGCCGTCCGTCTTGTACACGTGGTACTCCACGTTGGGGACGGTGGTGACGAGGTCGAGGTTGAACTCGCGCTCCAGGCGCTCCTGCACGATCTCCATGTGCAGCAACCCCAAAAAGCCGCAGCGGAAGCCGAAGCCAAGGGCCGTCGACGTCTCGGGCTCGTAGTTGAGCGAGGCGTCGTTGAGCTGCAACTTGCTCAGCGCGTCGCGCAGCGACTCGTACTGCGTGGTGTCCGTCGGGTAGATACCGGCAAACACCATCGAGTGCACGTCCTTGTACCCGGGGAGCGGATCCCTGGCGTGGTCGTTGGCGTCGAAGATCGTGTCGCCGGCGCGCGTTTCCTTCACGGTGCGCACGTTGGCCACCACGTACCCCACCTCGCCCGCCGTCAGCTGCTCTCCCTTCACCTGGCGCAGCATCAGCGAGCCCACCTCACTCACCTCGTAACGCGCGTCGTTGGCCCCAAAGGTGATCTGCATCCCCGGCTTGAGCACCCCGTCCACCACACGGATGGAGGGAATGGCGCCGCGATACCGGTCGTAGTACGAGTCGAAGATCAGCGCGCGCAGCGGCGCCTCGGGGTCGCCGGTGGGGGGCGGGACCTTGGCCACGACCATCTCCAGCAACTCGGGAATGCCGAGCCCCTCCTTCGCGCTCACCAGGAGGATGTCGTCGGGGTCGACGCCGATGAGGTCGTGCACCTCCTTCTTGCGCCGCTCCGGCTCGGCGCCGGGAAGGTCGATCTTGTTGAGGACCGGGATGATCTCCAGCCCGGCGTCCAGCGCAAGGAAGAGGTTCGACAGCGTCTGCGCCTGGATCCCCTGCGAGGCGTCGACCACGAGGATGGCCCCCTCGCAGGCCGCCAGCGAGCGCGAGACCTCGTAGGTGAAGTCGACGTGCCCCGGCGTGTCGATGAGGTTGAGCTCGTAGTCCTCGCCGTCCTTCGCGGTGTAGCTCATGCGCACCGCGTTGAGCTTGATCGTGATCCCGCGCTCGCGTTCCAGGTCGAGCGTGTCGAGCACCTGGGACTTCATCTCGCGCTTCTCGAGCGTCCCCGTAGCCTCGATCAGGCGGTCGGCCAAGGTCGACTTGCCGTGATCGATGTGCGCGACGATGCAGAAGTTGCGGATATGCGAGAGTTTCACGATGCAGCACGGGCGAGGGACATCGCACCGGCGGCCGCAGGCCGACGGAGGGCGGTTACCATCAAGCCATCAATAATAACCGTCCGGTCCTCCAAAGGCCGACGGGGGAGCCCACTTGGGCTCCCCCGTCGGTCGCGACTCGTGGTCGAGGCCGGGTCTCTGTCTCCCTTCGAGGAGCCCGAGCCCTACTTCGCGTCTGGCTTCTTCTCGGTCGATGCCGGGCGAGCCCCGGCCCCGTCGGAGGCGGGTCGCACCGGCTCGGAACGAGCGCCTCCGCCTTCACCACCGCGCGGAGAGCCACTCGCGGCACCGCCCGACGCCGAACCCGACGAGCTACCGGTCGCCGAGGGTGGCGAGTAGCGCGGCCCGTCGTTGCCGCGCGGTGCGTCGAAGCGCGGCGGCGGTGTGTCGTAACGCGGCGAGTCGAGCGAGTTGCGCACGGAGGGTGGCGGCGCGTCGAAGCGCGGGCCAAAGGTGCGCGTCGGCGGTTCGTAGCGCGGAGGCTCGGCGCGTACGCCGCTGCGCCCCTCGCTCCCGCTCACGAAGGTGGAACGCCCGCCGCGGTAATCGCTCCCGTCGCCTCGCGTCACGCCGTTGCGCGGCGAGCGGGGAAGGGCGCCACCACCGGCGTTGCTCGAGGCCTCGATGACGTCGCGCGGCGGACGGACCCAGGCAATGTCCGGCCCACCGGCCGACGCATTGCGGCGATCGGGGCGTGCCGTCGCCTCCCCGCCGCGCTCACGCCCTTCGCCAAATGTCATTGGCGAGTTGCGCAGCGCACGCTCGGGAATCGCGTACGACTTCCGCGACGGATCGAACTCGTTGGTCGACGCACCGCCGTAGCTGCCATCCATTAGCGCAATGCGGCGGCGGAGGTTCGTATCGTCAGTCCCCTTGGTCTCCGGCACGTTGCTCACCGTGTCCGGCCGCCCGCCCTTGATGCTGTCGGGGAGCCAGGGCGGCACGCGCGAGGAGTCCTTGGGCGGCTGCGTGGGGATAGGCGGTCCGTTCTGATTCCCCTGATTGCGGTTGAAGCCGCACGCGGGGTTGATGAAGAACGGGTAGCCGTAGCCCGCCGTGTAGCCGTAGGAAGGGCAGTTGTAGTTGCAGCCGTAGTTCGACGCCATCGCGTTGCCGTAGAACAGCTCGTCGTCCCACCGCTCCAGCAGGCCACGGCGATATCCACCGTAGAAGCCATTGCAGAAGTTCGAGAAACCGACGGAAGTCACGTAGTACGGCGCGTCGACCTGGTAATACTCGACAGCGTAGTCGTACGGCGATTCATCGCTGAACGAGACCATGCTCGCGAAGCGTGTCACGACGCGGTGCGGGTCGCCGATGTACACCCGGCTCGGTCGCCCGACATACGTCCCCGTCACGTAGCGATCGAAGTCGCGCAGCCCCAGCCGCGACAGGTCGAACGGATCGTACGACGCCATGGCAAAGACGAAGCCTCCTCCCATGCGATCGGTCGCGTAGAACGAGGCGCCGCCGCGGCGTCCGCGAATGGGTATCTCGCGCCCCCCCTCCACGCCGGACGACATGGTGCGGCTGGATGGATAGAGGAGCGTGAGGTGTCCGTTGGCATCGACGCGGGCCACGATCACGTACGCGTCCTGACTCACGTTGAACCAGACGCGAACCGGCTCACCGTAGGAGAAGAGGCTCGACCCCTCGATGCGGAGATTCACGATCGGCGCATCCTCGACCGTGTCGGAGGCGGCCGCGGCGGCGTTCCATCGGATGGTCTGTGCGCGCTCCAGCGAGCGCGCCGGCGTCTGCGCGCTCGCGCGCGCGACCACGGAGCTGAGCGCCGTGGCGGCCAGCCCAGTCACGGCAAGCGTCCTCACGACCCACGATCGACGACCCATGACCCACCTCCGACCTGAGGCTGTATCGCGCCGCATGCAGGGCGCGATCGGTTCGACTGCTGATCCAACCTAATGGTCACAGCACCCTGCGCCAGCACTTTCGTAGCCTGTCCCGTAGGCAAGCCGCGTACCCTGCGCTATTTGACCAGTTTCGGCACCAACCCTAGCTTCCGCCTCCCTATGGAGACGAGCCGCGCCACGCGCGCCGATTTGATCGACCCGGCCCAACTTGCCTCGCTCGGCCGGATGGAAATCGTCGCAAAGTGGGTCGTCGACGGTTTCCTGCAGGGGCTACACCGTTCCCCCCGAAAAGGTTTCTCGGTCGAATTCGCCGAGTTCCGCCCCTACCAGCCTGGCGACGACCTCCGCTACATCGACTGGAAGATCGTGGCGCGGGCCGACAAGTGGATGGTGAAGCAGTTCGAGGAGGAGACGAACATGCGCGCCGCCATCGTCCTCGACGTCTCCAAGTCGATGGACTGGCGCGGCTCTCCGGAGCGCCTCACCAAGCTCCAGTATGCCGAGCAGATCGTCGCCTCGCTGGCGCTCCTCCTCATCCGCCAGAAGGACGCCGTCGGGCTCATTCGCTACGACGACACCCTGCGCAGCGTGATCCCGCCGCGCGCCCGCAACGTGCAGTGGCGCCGCATCGTGAAGTCGCTCGAGGAAGGGGGCTCGGGTAAGGACTCGGACATGTCGGCGGCGCTGGTACAGGCCGGAAAGCTCGTGTCGCGTCCCGGGCTGGTCGTCCTCGTTTCGGACCTCCTGGTGGACGAGGAGGCAACGCTCAACGCCCTCAAGGTGGTGCGCGCCGGCGGGCACGGCGCCACCGTGCTCCACATCATGGACCCCTCGGAGCGCGATTTCGACGTGGCGCCGGAGGCGATCTTCGCCGACACGGAGCGCGATTTCCGCCTGCAGGCCACGGCCAGCGAGGTGCGCGCGGCGTACCGCACCACGGTGGAGCATGCCATCGCCGAGTGGCGCTCGCGCTTTGCCGGGTTGGGGGTGGGCTACGAGGTCGTCTTTACCGACTCCCCCTTTGGCGTCCCGCTGCGCCGCGCCTTCGCTTCGCGCCAACGACTGCCGTGAGCTTTCTCGCTCCCCTGTACTTGCTGCTGGCGGGCGCGGTTGCGATCCCGCTCTTCCTGCACCTGCGCCGGCGCCGCATCGAGAACACGGTCGACTTCCCGGCGGTGCGTTACCTGGAGCGCGCCGAGAAGGAGAACGTGCGGCAGCTCAAGGTCCGCAACCTCCTCCTGATGTTCCTGCGCATCGCCACCGTGCTGGCGATTGCCTTCGCGGCGGCGCGCCCCATCGGCGTCTTCTTTGGCGCCGGCCACGTGCCGACGGCGCTGGCCATCGTCCTCGACAACTCGTTGAGCACGAGCGCGATCGTGAACGGGCAGCCGATGCTGGCCACGCTGCGGCAGCAGGCGCTCGACGCCGCGAACGCGGCCACGCGCAGCGATCGCGTCTGGCTGGTGACGGTGGATGGCACGGTCACCGGCGGCACGGTGGAGGCGGTGCGGCAGGCCATCTCGCGTACCGACGTCTTCCAGGGGCGCGGCGACCTGGCCAACGCGATCACGCGCGCCACGGGACTCGTCGTGGGCGCCGGTCTCGATGGGCGCCAGGTGGTTGTCGTGACCGACGCTCAGGCCTCCACGTGGAACGCCCCGGTGGCCGTGGGCGACGTGCACCTGTCGGTGCTTGCGCCTGGCGGAGAGGCACCGCGCAACCGGGCGGTGGTCCTGGCCGAGGCACGCCCGCCGCGGTGGACGCCGCGCGGGATGGTGGTGGCGCGGGCGCGGCTCACCGACTCGGCCACGTACCGCATCGCGTTAGGCGAGCGGACCCTGGCGCGCGGGACGGCACGCGACGGCGAGGACCTCACGGTGCGCGCCGCCCCGCCGGAGCGCGGGTGGCAGGCAGGAATCGTCGAACTCGAGCCCGACGAACTCCGCGCCGATGACACGCGCTACTTCGCCGTCTGGCTCGGCGCCGCGCCGCTCGTGCGCCCCGAACCGGCGGCCGGCCCCTTCCTGCGCACCGCCGTCGACGCGCTGGTCCAGGACGCCCGCGTGGCGTTAGGCAACGACGTCGCGCTGGCCCCGGCCGACGGGGCGGCGCGCCTCCCGGCGCTCCTCGTGGCGCCCAGCGACCCGTCGCGCCTGGGGGGGGCCAACCGCACGCTGGAGCGCCTCGGCGTCCCGTGGCGCTTCGGCGCGCCGCGCCGCGACGAGACGACGGTGCGTGGCGAGCGATTTGACGGCGTGCGCGCCACCTTGCGCTACCCGCTTGAGGCGCAGGCCGGGGCAACGGGCGACACGGTCGCCACCGCCGGCGGCGCGCCGTGGATCGTGGCGGGCGAGGGCTACGTCCTCATTGGCTCGCCGCTCGACCCGGCCGCGACCGACCTTCCGCTGCGCGCCTCGTTCGTCCCCTGGCTGGGCGACGTGATCGCGCAACGCCTCTCGGGGGCGGCGAGCGCCGAACTCACCGCGGTCCCCGGCGGCGCTTTGCGCCTGCCGGCTGGTGTCGAGTCGCTCGAGGGGATGGATGGACAGCGTGTGCCCGTCAATGCCGGGAGCACCGCGCCGACGCGGTCGGGCGTGTACTTCCTGCGTCGCGGCACGGAACGGGTTGGGGCGCTGGTGGTGAACGCCGAGGCGGAGGAGTCCGATCTGACGCGACTCCCGATCGCCACGCTACGCGATCGCGTGCGTGCTCGCGATGCGGTCGTCACCGCCAACGCGGCACAGTGGCAGCGCTCGCTTTTCAATGTAGGCTCGCGGCGCCCGTTGCAGCTGCCGCTCCTCCTCCTTGCCCTCGCCCTCCTTGCGGCAGAGTCCGTGGTCGTGCGCCAGGACGAACGTCGCGATCACGTGGCGTGAGCGCGCGCGCACTCGTCCCCACCGCCTGACCCCCGTCCGCGCACGACTCGATGGCCCTCCCCACAATCCTCGACGCGGTCGAACGCCTGGGCGCCTTTGCCCGCGTCGCCAACGCCTTTCCCTCGGCGGGCGCGCGCGTCGCCGTCTCGGGGTTGCCTGGCTCCAGCGACGCCGTCGTCGTGGCGGCGCTCGCCCGCCGCTTCACGCAACGCTTCTTCGTCGTCGTCACCGATACCGTCCCCGACGCCGAGCGCTGGCTCGCCGACCTGCAGGTGCTGGTGGACGACGCGCACGCCGCGCTCTACCCCCCGCGCGAGGGCTTTGGCGAGGTGGAGCCGCACGCCGAGATCGCCGGCGAGCGCGTCGAGACGCTGGAGAAGGTGTCGCGCGGCGCGGTGCGCGTCCTCCTCACCACCTCGCGCGCCCTCCTCGAGCGCACCGCGCTCCCTCGCGCGTTAGGCTCGGCGCGCCTCGAACTGCGAAAGGGCGATGTCAAGCGCCCGGAAGCGCTCGCCGAGCACCTGGAGTCGATCGGCTTCGAGCGTGTCGAGATGGTGGACGACGTGGCGCAGTTCTCCATACGAGGCGGGATCTTCGACATCTACTCGTTTGGCATGGCCGAGCCGGTGCGCCTCGAGTTCTGGGGCGACGAGGTCGTCGAACTGCGTCACTTCGAGCTGGGGTCGCAGCGATCCACGCGCGACGCCAGCGTCGCCGTCATCCTTCCGGTGGACGGTGCCGGCGGGGAGATGGCGCTGGGGAGTGAGCGCGTCTCGATCCTCGAACTCTTCCCGCCAGACACCGTCGTCGTCCTCCCCGACGAATCGCACATCCCGCCCGAGCTGGCGCGCACGTGGGAGGAGGCGCAGCACCACGCCGACCTCGCGCGACGTCGCGGCGAGGACGTCATCGCGCGCGAGCACCTCTTTGTCCCACCGGCCGAGGTGACCAAGGCGTTAGGCGCCTTTGGCCGCATTGCCGCCGCCGACCCGCAGCGCGAGAAGGAGTGCATCACCTTCCCCATCCGAGCACCGGAGAGCATCGCCCGCGACATCAAGCTTCTGCGCCGCGTGGTGCGCGATGGGACGCCGACCATCATCCTCTGCGACAACCCCGGGCAGGCCGAGCGCCTGGACGAGTTGCTCAATGAAGAGGCGGAGTTCCGCGCCCCGGCCTCCCTCGTGATCGGAGTGCTCAATGGGGGCTTTGTCGTCCCCCCGGGGGTGAAGACGAGAGGACGAGAAGACGAGAAGACGAGTGAGAGCAATGATCCCTCGTCTTCTCGTCCTCCCGTCTTCTCGTCTTCCGGCGACGCGAAGGGACTTCGCGTCCTGACCGACCACGAGATCTTCCGCCGCGACCGGCGCCTGCGCCGCGCCCGTCGTTATGCAACCGGCGCCGCGCTCGAGACCATCACCGCGCTCAAGCCGGGCGACTATGTGGTCCACCTCGAGCACGGCGTGGGGATCTATCGCGGCATCGAGCAGCTCTTCGTGCGCGAGAGCACCATCGAGGTCGCGGTCATCGAGTACGAAGGCGGCGATCGCCTCAACGTTCCGCTCTATCGCATCGACCAGATCGAGCGGTACCGCTCGGGGGTCGACGTGGGCGACGATGCGCCGCCCCCGAGGCTGCACAAGCTGGGCGGGCGCCGCTGGGCGCAACAGCGCGAGAAGACGCGCGCCGCCATCGAGGAGATGACGCAGGAGCTCCTCGTACTCTACGCGCGCCGGCACATCGCGTCGCGAGCGCCGCACCTCCCCGACACGGCGTGGCAGCGTCAGGTGGAGTCGTCGTTCCTGTTCGAGGATACGCCGGACCAGCGCAAGGCAACACAGGACGTGAAGGGGGACATGGAGAAGCCGCGCCCCATGGATCGCCTCCTCGTGGGCGACGTCGGCTACGGCAAGACCGAGGTTGCCATCCGCGCCGCCTTCAAGGCGGTGCAGAGCGGGCGCCAGGTCGCCGTCCTGGTCCCCACCACCATCCTCGCCGAGCAGCACTTCCGCACCTTCTCCGAGCGCCTGGCCGACTTCCCGATCCGCATTGCCGTCGTCTCGCGCTTCCAGACGCCGAAGGAGCAGGCGATCATCATCGCCGAGCTGGCCGCCGGGAAGGTCGACATCGTCATCGGGACGCACCGCCTCCTCTCCGATGATGTCGTCTTTGGCGCGTTAGGGCTCATCGTCATCGACGAGGAGCACCGCTTCGGCGTGAAGCACAAGGAGAAGCTCAAGCAGCTCAAGCTCGAGACCGACGTCCTCACGCTCACCGCCACGCCGATCCCGCGCACGTTGCACCTGTCGCTGGCCGGGCTGCGCGACATGACGCTGATGCAGACGCCGCCCAGGGACCGCTCGCCCGTCCTCACCTTCGTGGAGCCGTGGGACGATGGGCTCATCGAGGAAGGAATCGCGCGCGAACTCGATCGCGGCGGCCAGGTCTTCTTCGTGCACAATCGCGTCGAGACCATCGAGGCAATCGCCGACCACGTGCGACGCGTGATCCCGCGCGCCCGCGTGGCGGTGGGTCACGGGCAGATGCGCGAGAAGGACCTCGAGGACGTCATGCGGCGCTTCGTGGCCGGCAGCGTCGACGTCCTCGTCTCGACGCTCATCGTGGAGTCGGGGCTCGACGTCCCCAACGCCAACACGATGTTCGTCAACCGCGCCGACCACTTCGGGCTCGCCCAGCTCTACCAGCTGCGCGGACGTGTCGGGCGCTCGCATCGGCGCGCCTACTGCTATCTCCTCGTCCCCGATCGCATCGACGAGGATGCGGAGCGCCGGCTGCAAGTGCTCGAGCATCACACCGAACTCGGCGCCGGTTATCGCGTGGCGCTCAAGGACCTGGAACTGCGCGGCGCGGGGAACCTCCTCGGCGCCGAGCAGTCGGGGCATGTGCACGCCGTCGGCTTCGAGCTGTATCTCCGCATGCTGGAGGAGGCGGTGCGGCGCGTGCAGGCGGGCGATGCCGCGCCCAAGGCCGTCCCCACCGACGTCTCGCTCGACCTCCCGTCGTACCTCCCCGACGACTACATCGCCTCGGCAGAGGCAAAGCTCGACATCTACCGACGACTGACCAACATCGCCGAACCGGGGGCCATCGAGGAGCTCAAGCGCGAAGTCCGCGATCGCTTTGGCCCGCTCCCGCCTGCCGCGCAGCATCTCTTCGCCGCCGCGATGCTGCGCCTCGTGGGGGGGGAGATGGGGATCGAGGGGATCATGGTGCACGGCGACGAAGCCCGTGTTACCTTTCGCGACTCCGCGGTGCCACGCCTCAAGGGGCTCAACGCGGCGTTCGGGGAGGTGCAGTTCCGCGCCGATGTGCGGCGTGTACACCCGCTCTCCCTCAAGCTCACGCGACTGGGCGGCGCCGGGATCCTGGATGGGCTCGTGCGCGCCCTCAACATGCTGCGCCCGAACGAGACGGCGCGCGCCGGGTAGACAACGTTCCCACTTCGCATTCCAACCGGACGACCATGACTCGAGTTCGCTCCCTCGCCACGCTCGCCCTCGTCTCGCTCGCCGCGTGCGATGGACTGAAAGAGGCCTTCTCCTCGCACGTCGACGTGGCCGCGCAGGCGGGCTCGCAGGAGCTCTCCGTGCAGACGCTCGCCGACCTCCTCGGCAAGTCGCGCGTCCCCGTCCGCAAGGAAGTCGCGCAGAGCATCGCCGAGACGTGGGTGAACTACCAGCTCCTTGGCATCGCCGCCGCCGCCAACGACTCGATCAACGATCCAAAGCTGATCGACGACGTCATGTGGCCGGTGTACACCAACGCCAAGATCCAGAAGTTCTACAAGCAGGTCTCGGAGAAGTGGACCGTCGACACCAGCGACGCCACCGCCGCCGCGGCCTACGAGAAGAGTGACCTCCTCTCGGCGCGCCACATCCTGTTCCAGGTGGCGCCGGGGCAGGAAGGGGACACGCTGGCCACGCTTAAGAAGGCCGAGGGCGTCCTCGCCAAGACCACCGCCGCCAACTTTGCCGCGCTCGCCAAGCAGCACGGCTCCGATGGCACCAAGGACGTCGGCGGCGATCTCGGCGTCTTCCAGCCGCAGCAGATGGTACCGGAGTTCTCCAAGGCCATTGCCGCGCTCAAGCCCGGCGAGATCGGTCCGCTGGTCCGCACGCAGTTCGGCTATCACATCGTGCGCCGCAACACCTACGCCGAGGCCAAGGCGCAGTTCCTCCAGGAGTTCGTGAAGCGCCAGCGCTTCGTGGCCGAGAGCACCTACATCGCCGGGCTGGAGAAGGAAGGGAACATCCAGATCAAGCCGGGCTCGGAGAAGGTGGTCAAGGCGGTCGCCGCCAACCTGTCCGAGCACGAGAACGACAACACCGTCGTTGCCACCACGAAGCTCGGCAACTTCACCGCCGCCCGTGTGGCCAAGTGGATCAACGGCTTCCCGAACCCGGACCAGCTGCGCGGCCAGATTGCGCAGGCGCCGGATTCGATGATGCTGATCTTTGTCCGCAACCTCACGCGCAACGAGCTCGTGCTCGACGCGGCCGACAAGGCGAAGATCGCCGCCGACACCGCCGAGATGAACGAGATCCGCACTTCGTTCAAGGCGCTGGTCGGCAACGTCTGGTCCGGCCTTGGCGTGAACCCCACGGCGCTCGCCGATAGCGCCAAGGACAAGGCGGCCAAGGAACGACTCGCCGCCGCGCGCGTCGACGCGTACCTGGGCAAGCTCGTGAATGGGGAGGCCCAGTTCGTCGAGGTTCCGGCTCCGCTCGTGCAGGCGCTGCACCAGAAGTTCGACTGGAAGATCAACCAGGCCGCGCTCGACAAGGCGGTCACGGCTGCCCAGCCCATCCGCGCCAAGGCCGACTCGGCCCGCGCCGCGCAGACGCCGCCGTCGGCCGTCCCGGTTCCAGGGGCAGCGCCGGTACCGCCTTCGCCCACAGACACCACGTTGCACAAGTAGGCTGGCGTCGCGACGAGACCAGTTCAGCCGCGGGCGATCCGGAAGGGTCGCCCGCGTTGAACTTCCCACCCCCGTGCTGTGTACCTTGTACGCATGAGAATCCCCAACCGGATCGCCCTCACCACCGTCGCGCTCGCCGTCGCCCTGGCGGGAGCGGGACGCGCGCTCCAGGCGCAAAAGACGCTCAACATCCCGGTCGATCGCATCGTCGGCGTCGTCGGTCAGACGCCGATCCTGTGGAGCGACGTGCTGGAAGAGCTGTCGCAGCGGCGCGCCCAGGGGTTGCAGGTGCCGGAGGATTCCACGGCGCAACTGGCGCTGGCGCGATCTATCCTCGATGAGATGATCGACGTCGAAGTGATGGTGCAGCGCGCCCGCGCCGACACCTCGATCACCGTCGCCGACGCCGACCTGGCCAACACGGTCGAGCAGCAGATGAAGCGGCTGCGCGACAACTTCAAGACCGAGGGCGAGTTCACGACCGCGCTCAAGAGCGGGGGCTTTGGCACCGTCGAGGAGTACAAGCGCTGGCTCACCGAACAGGCGCGCCGGCGTGCGCTGCAGGAGCGCCTCGTCTCCAAGATGAAGCAGGACGGAAAGATGATCACCGTCGCCGTTTCGGAGGACGAGATCAGCGACGCCTTCGCGCGCGAGCGTGAGCGCCTTCCCAAGCGTCCGGCCACCGTCACCTTCCGGCAGATCGTCGTCCCGACGCTCGCGTCTGAGGCGGCAAAGAAGCTCGCCTACGCGCGCGCCGAGTCCATTTACAAGGACCTCACCACCGGCGGCGACTTCGAGAAGATCGCCAAGCGCGTCTCGGAGGATTCGGGCTCCGCGGTGCAGGGGGGCGACCTGGGGTGGAGCCGCCGCGGCCAGATGGTGCCGGCCTTCGACGAGATGATGTTCCTGCTTCCGCCGGGGCAGATCTCGCCGATCGTGGAGACGCAGTTCGGCTTCCACATCATCCGCGTCGATCGCGTGCAGCCTGCCGAACGCAAGGCGCGTCACATCCTCATCAAGCCCAAGTACGACTCCGCCGACGTCGCGCTGGCCAGCATCCGCGCCGATTCGGTGCTGGCGCTGTGGCAGAAGGGGACATCGTTCGATTCGCTGGTCGCGCGCTACCACGACACGGCGTCGGACGAGGCCAAGGGGGTGCTGGAGCCGTTCGAGCGCTCGCGCCTTCCCGAGTCATACCAGGCGGCGTTCAACGGAAAGAAGAACGGGGACTTCATTGCCCCGTTCCGCGTCGAGGACAAGCAGCGCGGCGTCCCAAAGTTCGTCATCGCGCAGATGGTGAACGTCGTCGACGAGGGCGAGTACACCGTGCAGGACCTGCGCAACCAGATTCGCGACCAGCTCTCGCAGGAGAAGTCGTACCGGCGCCTGCTGGACGGGTTGCGACGCGACACGTATGTCTCGATCCTCCTCGAGGGGAGCACCGCCAAGGCGGCGGGCGAATCGAACTAACTGGCGGCAGCTCCCGCCCTCGTCCCACGCGCCCGCGACCGTCGCATGCCGCGTCCCATCGCCATCACCGTCGGTGATCCGCGCGGCATCGGACCCGAGGTCATCGGCAAGGCGTTAGGCGACGCGTCGGTCGCCGCGCTCGCCCCGTTCGTCGTGGTCGGGGCACAGGGGGCCGGTGTCGACGTCGACGTTCCCGTGGGAACGTGGATACCGGGCGCGTCGTCGGTGGCCGACGCGGGGCGGCTCGCGGGGCTGGCTATCGAGCGCGCGGTGGCCATGGCGCGCGCCGGCGAGGTGAGCGGGATCGTCACCGCCCCCATCGACAAGGCGGCACTTCTCGCCGGCGGCTACGACTTCCCAGGCCACACCGAGATGCTGGCGTCGCTCACCGGGTGCGACGTGGCGATGATGCTCGCCTCCGACCGGCTGCGCGTCGTGCTCGCCACCACGCACATCGCGCTGCGCGACGTTCCGCGCGCCGTCACGCG
Organism: Gemmatimonadaceae bacterium; assembly: GCA_020852815.1. Lineage (NCBI taxonomy): Bacteria > Pseudomonadati > Gemmatimonadota > Gemmatimonadia > Gemmatimonadales > Gemmatimonadaceae > Gemmatimonadaceae bacterium. Next base: position 18,278 of record JADZAN010000011.1, read on the forward strand.
CGAGGCCATCCTGCGCTCGGCGCGCGTCACGCGCGCGGGGCTCACGGAGTGGTTCGGGATCGCCGAGCCGCGCATCGCGCTCTGTGCGCTCAACCCGCACGCGGGAGATGGTGGTCGCTTCGGCAGCGAGGACGACCAGCTCCTGGCACCGGCGGCGCGGGAAGCGGGGCTCAGCGGCCCGTACCCGGCCGACACCGTCTTCGTGCGGGCCATGCGCGGCGCCTTCGACGCCGTCATCGCTCCCTATCACGACGTGGGAATGACGGCCATCAAGGTGGCATCGTTCGGGCACGCCGTGAACATCACGTTAGGGCTCCCGTTCCCGCGCACGTCTCCCGATCACGGCACGGCGCTGGACATCGCCGGGCGCGGCGTGGCCGACGCCGGGAGCATGGTCGAGGCGATCAGGCAGTGTGCGGCGATCGCGTCGCGAGGTCGAGGGTCATCGCCAGCAGCTTGATCCGGCGCGCGTCCATCTCGCGCACGAGGAAGGTGGCGCCGCCAGCCGCAACGCGGTCCCCGACCACGGGAAGCCGCCCCAGCGCACCGAACACGTAGCCGCCTATCGTCGTGTAGTCCTCGTCCGACAGCTCCAGCCCGTACTGCTCGTTCACCTCGGCCACGTGCGTCTCGCCGGGCAGGAGCGTCTCGCCGGAGGAGGAGGTCGTGGCGCGCTGCTCGGGTTCGTCGTACTCGTCGAGGATCTCGCCCACGATCTCCTCGAGCAGATCTTCCATTGTCACGATCCCCGCTGTCCCGCCAAACTCGTCGAGCACCACCGCCATGTGCTCCTTGCGGCGCTTGAAATCGGAAAGGACCTCCTCCACCTCGCGCGAGCCGGGTACCACGAGGACGTCGCGCATCACGTCCTGCACGGCAAAGGCGGCCGCCGGGCGCCGCATGGCGCGCAGCAGGTCCTTGGCCAGCACCACGCCGATCACGTTGTCGAGCGTGCCGTCGTAGACCGGATAGCGCGAGAAGTTGCTCTCGTCCACCGTCTCCAGCGCTTCTTCGAGCGTCGCCTCGATGGGGAGCGCGACGACCTCGGTGCGCGGCGTCATCACCTCGCGCGCGTTCTTCTCGCTGAACTCGAATACTCCCTCCATCAACGCCGCGTCCTGCGTCGGGATGGCGCCTCCCTCTTCCGAGTGCTCGATGAGCATGCGCAACTCGTCAGGCGAGTGCACCGTCTCCTCGCTCACGTCGGCGCGCTGCCCGAACAGCTTGAGCACCAGCTCGGCCGAGGCATTCAGCACCCAGGTGAATGGCGCGGTGAGCCAGGCAAAGGCGAGAAGCAGCGGGGCGAGGTAGCGCGCGAACTGCTCCGGGTGGTTGAGCGCGGCCGCGCGCGGCGCCAACTCTCCAAAGACCACGTGCATGAACGTGGCGCAGGTGAGGGCCACCGCGGCCCCGAGGCTCACGCGCAGCGACGCCTCCAGCGCCAGCGGGAGCGATGCGAACCAGTGCTCGAAGAACTCACCCAGCGTCCCCTCGATGGCCCACCCCAGGCCGAGCGAGGCGAGGGTAATCCCCAACTGGCTCGCCGACAGCACCCGAGACAGATTGCTGGTGGCGGCCAGCGCATACGGCGCCAACCGGTCGCCGGCGCGCACCATCGCCTCCAACCGGGTACGCCTCGATCGTACGAGCGCGAACTCCACCGCGACGAAGAAGCCGTTGAGGAGCAGCAGGATGATGATGAGGAGCGCGCGATTGGGCACGCCGGAACTTACCCGTCGGGATGACTCGTCGTCCATCGAGTGATGAGTCCAGCGCACGACCACGGTCCTGACGACGAGCACGGGCACGACCACGCCCACCCCCACTCGCACGCCCACTCCCACCTGCACCTGGAGGGCGGGGGCGACCCTGCGCTGCAACGCCGGTTGCGGTGGGCGCTCGCGCTCACCTTCCTCTTCCTGGTGGCGGAGGTCGTCGGCGGCTTCCTCGCCAACTCGCTGGCGCTCCTGGCCGACGCCGGGCACATGCTCACCGACGTGGCGGCGCTGGCGCTCTCGCTCTTCGTCGCCTGGTTCTCGCGCCAGCCCGCGGCCCCCGAAAAGACGTATGGCTACCTGCGCTGGGAGATCCTGGCCGCCCTGCTCAACGGCGCCACGCTCCTCGTCGTCTCCGGCTTCATCATCGTCGAGGCGTTCGGGCGGCTGCGCGCCCCCGAGCCGGTGGCGACCGGGCTCATGCTCGCGGTCGCCCTGGGCGGCCTCCTGGTCAACGCCCTCTGCGCGTGGATCCTGCAGCCGCTGCACCAGCACTCGCTCAATGCGCGCGGCGCCTACCTGCACGTCCTGGGCGACCTGCTGGGCTCCGTGGGGACGGTCGTCGCCGGAGTCCTGATTCGGTTCACGGGATGGCAGGCGGCCGACCCCATCGCCTCGATCGTCGTCACGCTCCTCGTGGTGCGTTCCTCGTGGCGCCTGGTGCGCGAGAGCGTGGACGTCCTGCTGGAGTCGACCCCTTCGCACATCTCACTGGGGGCGGTGCGGCAGACGCTGGCCGGGGTGGATGGCGTGTCGGGGGTGCACGACCTGCACGTCTGGACCGTGACATCGGGGATGGTGGCCATGAGCGCGCACGCCATTGTCCCGAGCGACGTCGATCATCAGCGCGTCCTGCGCGACGCCATGCGGGCCATGCACGACTTCGGCATCCATCACTGCACGGTGCAGATCGAGAGTGAGCCGATGTGCGAGAACGCGCACCCCTAGCGGCTCGAAGCCGTCGCCGGACGCGCAGTGCGACCGGCTCTTCTGTGACGCGAGTCACATGGCGTCTCACGGCACGTGCGCCCCGACTCACCTTGGGCGCGCCGGAGGCCGACACTCCTCCCTGAAACCTTCGCGTTGGCCGCAGGCATGGCCGGTCGCGCGTGACTCCTCCACGCATTGGGCGTCGTGTCGGATGGAGCCAGCTCAACATGTGAGCGCCGATGTGGACCATGATCAACGATTTCCGGATTGAGAAGTCTCGCCTTCCCGTGGTGCTCGTCACCATCGAGGGACAGCGAGTCTCTGGCGATTTGTTCGTGCAGGCGAGTGTCCGCCACCAGTTGGGGCACGAGACGGCGCAGGATGTGCTCAACGCGCCCGAGCCGTTCTTCCCGATCGCGACCATGAAGGGGCGCACGCTGCTCCTGGCCAAGGACCACGTGCGCGAGCTTTTCGTGGCGCGCGAGGATGCCGAGCAGGAGGATTGGGAGTTCGGGACCCCGGCCGACGTGGATGTGGTGATGCAGGGCGGGTCTCGGCATGTGGGCACGATTCTGATCCAGCAGACGTCGGGGCGCCAACGTGTCCTCGACTTCCTCAACCGGTTGACGGACCGTTTCCTGGCGCTCCACAAGGATGACGGCATCGTGCTCCTGAACCGTGCGCGCATCGCGCACGTCTGCCACGAAGCCTGATGTCCCAGCTTCCGCGACTGCTGGAGGTGCTGACCAGCACCCGCTCCGATACGCTCCTCATCATCGAGGGGGCGCCGATCACGGTGCAGCGCCCCGACGGGACGCACCAGATCACCAAACAACCGCTTGCCGCGGCCCAGTGGCGCGCGCTCGCGGCGGAACTCATCTCGGCTGTGCGCGTCGACGCGCTCGACAACGGCGAGTCGGTCGAGCAGGTCGTCTCGCACGCCGGGAGCGATTACACGGCGCGCGTCTGGCGCGAGGGGTCGGTGGGGCAGATGGAGGTGCGTGCGTTGCAAGGCCGCACCGATGGTGCGTCGTCGCTCGCGATGTCGCCGCTGCGCGTGGAGGGGGCGGTGCCCAGCGCCGCCTTCGTGTCGCCTGCGGAGCCGTGGAGCGCGCCCGTGGATCCCTCGGCGCGCGCGCGCATCGAGGAGTTGCTGCGCGAGCAGGTCGAGCGCGGCGCCTCCGACCTCCATCTGCGCTCCGGGGACTTTCCGCTCATGCGCGTGCATGGCGACATCGTGCGCCTCACCGACCGCCCGCAGGTGGACGCCGAGTCGTTAGGCGCGATGCTGCATGCCATCATGCCCGGGCGCAATCGTCGCGAGTACCACGAGACGCACGACAGCGACTTCGCGTACGAGCTGCCGGGGGTTGCGCGCTTCCGCGTGAACGCCCTCCTCGATCGCCATGGCCCGGCGGTCGTGGCCCGCGCCATTCCGTCGCGCATCGTCACCGCCGAAGAGCTCGGGCTCAGCCCCGAGGTCCAGGCGCTCTGCACGCTCACCAAGGGGCTCGTCCTCGTGACGGGGCCCACCGGGAGCGGCAAGTCGACGACGCTGTGCGCCCTCGTCGACCTCGTGAACCGCCTGCGGCAGGATCACATCGTCACCATCGAGGACCCGATCGAGTTCGTGCACGAGAGCAAGGGGTGCCTCGTGACGCAGCGCCAGGTCGGGATGCACACCGGGTCGTTCAAGCAGGCGCTGCGTGCCGCGCTGCGCGAGGATCCGGATGTGGTCCTCGTGGGCGAACTGCGCGACCTGGAGACCGTGAGCATTGCCATCGAGACCGCCGAGACCGGGCACCTCGTCTTCGGCACGCTGCACACCACGACGGCGGCCAGCACCATCGATCGCATCATCGACCAGTTCCCCCCCGACCGGCAGGAACAGATTCGCACGATGCTGTCGGAGTCGCTCAAGGGAGTCATCGCCCAGACGCTGTGCCGCAAGGTGGGGGGCGGGCGTGTGGCGGCAATGGAGATCCTCCTCGCCACGCCGGCGGTCTCCAACCTCATTCGCGAGTCGAAGACGTTCCAGATCCCGAGCGTCATCCAGACGTCGCGCCGGCTCGGCATGCTCACGATCAACGACGCACTCGTGGACCTGGTGGAGAAGGGGACGGTGGAGCCGAAGGAGGCGTACCTGCGCGCGGTCGACAAGGGGAACCTTGCCACCGCGCTCAAGGGGCGCGGCTTCGACATGTCGTTCATCGAGTCGGAGACTGGCGGTGCGCCGCCTCCTCCGGCGCGCCCCGAGCCTACCTCGCCGGTGCAGGCGAAGACGCCGGCCGCCCGCACCGCGTTCGGCCTGCGGCGATAGGCGGCCGGTGACTAACACGCGACAGCGACCGGCGGCGAAGCTGATGGCGGTTGCGGTGCCGGCGGTGTTGGTGGCGGGTGTACCGGTGGGGAGAAAAGCAGACGGCGCGAGGGAATCCCTCGCGCCGTATTTCGTGGGTGGCGATACTGTCCTGTCGCGAGCGTCCGGCGCGACCCCGGGATATCCTGGTATTGTGGGTGAGTGGTGACGATCAGGTCCTGGATTCGGCGCTGGAGCCCGTGGAACCGGTGTCCTCCCCTTTTTGTTCGCCGCGGGGGCGCTCATAGTCCTCTCGCTCGCTGTAGCCGTAGCCGCCGAGGACCTCTCCGCCCCGCATGTAGTCGTGGCCGTAGCCACGCCCGATAGGATACTCCTGCTTCACGGGCTCCTGCTGCTGGTGCATGGCACACCTCCGGCAAGTGACTGGATGCGCTACACTCTGCCACCACCCGTCCGGATAGGCAAGAGCCTTGAATGCCCAACCTCCTCCGGAGATACTTCAGGGCTATGGATATCCGCAACATCGCCATCATCGCGCACGTCGACCACGGGAAGACGACCCTGGTCGACAAGATGCTTCGGCAAGCTGGTGCATTCCGGGAGAATCAGGTCGTCGCCGAGCGTGTGATGGACTCGAACCCGCTCGAACGCGAGCGAGGGATCACCATCCTCGCCAAGAACACCGCCGTCACCTGGAAGGGCACGAAGATCAATATCGTCGATACGCCCGGGCACGCCGACTTCGGCGGCGAGGTCGAGCGCATCCTCCGCATGGTCGATGGGGTGCTCCTCGTCGTCGACGCCTTCGACGGCCCCATGCCCCAGACGCGCTTCGTCCTGCGCAAGGCGCTCGACCTCAAGCGGCGTCCCATCGTCGTGATCAACAAGATCGATCGCCCGGGCGCCGAGCCCATGCGCGTGCACGATGAGGTGCTCGACCTCTTCATCGAACTCGAGGCCGACGACTCGATTCTCGATGCGCCGTTCATCTACGCCTCGGCGCGCGAGGGCGTGGCGACGCTCGACATGGATCAGGCGCCGGTGGACCTGGCGCCGCTCTTCGACGCGATCGTGGCCCACGTGCCCGCGCCGCCGAGCGACGAGAGCGGGACCTTCCAGATGCTCGTCTCCACGCTCGACTACTCGCCGTACCTGGGGCGCCTCGCGGTGGGGCGCATCGAGCGCGGGCAGGTGCGGCTGGGGCAGACCGTCGCGCTGCTCGCCAACGATCCCAACGTCCCCGTGGTCACGTCGCGTGTCACGAAGCTGTACACGCACCAGGGGCTGGAGCGCATCGAGGTGGAGAGCGCGGGGGCGGGCGACATCGTCGCGCTGGCGGGGCTCGAGGGAGTCGAGATCGGGAGCACACTCTCCGACGTCGAGTATCAGGAGCGCATGGAGGGGATCTCCGTGGAGGAGCCGACCATCTCGGTCGACTTCATGGTGAACAACTCGCCGTTCGCCGGCAAGGACGGGAAGTACGTCACGTCACGCCAACTGCGCGAACGCCTGACGAAGGAGCTTGAGCGCAACGTGGCGCTCAAGGTGGACGAGACCGATTCGACCGATACGTGGACCGTGTCGGGGCGTGGCGAGCTCCACCTGTCGATCCTGATGGAGACGATGCGTCGGGAGAGCTACGAGTTCCAGGTGTCGCGCCCGCGCGTGATCTTCCGCGAGGGGCCTAACGGTGAGAAGCTCGAACCGTACGAGGAGTTGATGATCGACGTCCCGGAGGAATACCTGGGCGTCGTGATAGAGAAGCTGGGGCCGCGTCGTGCCGAGTTGATCGACATGCGCAATCCGGGGCAGGGGATGGTGCGTGTGCGATATCGAATCCCGGCGCGCGGGCTGTTTGGATACCGGAGCGAATTCCTGACCGACACGCGTGGGACGGGGATCATCCACCATCGCTTCCTGGAGTACGGGGCGTGGGCGGGGTCGCTGTCGGGGCGTACGCGGGGGACGCTGGTGTCGATGGAGCAGGGGACCGTGGTCGCGTTTGCGCTGGGGAACCTGCAGGAGCGGTCGACGTTGTTCGTGAGTCCGGGCGATCAGGTGTATGACGGCATGATCATCGGGGAGAACTCGCGCCCTGGGGACATGGACGTGAATCCGACGAAGGAGAAGAAGCTTACGAACATGCGGTCGAAGTCGGCCGATGACGCGATCCAGCTGGAGCCGCCGCGGGAGTTGACGTTGGAAGGCGCGCTGGAGTACATAGAGGACGACGAGCTGATCGAGGTTACGCCGACTGCGGTGCGCTTGCGGAAGCGCATGTTGAACGCGATCGACCGGAAGAAGCTGTCGCGCGAGGTGAAGCGTGAACGGGAACGCGCCTCATCGTAATCATCATCCAGGAGACTAAAGCAATGTTGCCCGAGTTCGAGTCGTCGCTGGTTCACGCCGCGTTCGCGATGTCCCCTCGGCGGGAGGACGATGACGACTTTGACGACACCGAAGAGGAGGAACTGGAGGAGGACGACGACTTCGACGACCAGTTCGACGATCCGGAGAAGGTGTCGCTGGAGGATGACGAGGAACTCGACGAGGATTTCGAGGAGGATGAGGAGGACGAGGAGGAGGACGAGGATGATGACGACGACGATGAGGATGACGACGATGAGGATGACGACGATGAGGAGGACGATTTCGAGGACGACTTGATTGACCTGGACGACGAGTATGATGAGGAGGAGGATGGGGAACGTCGTCCCGGTCCTGATCGGTACGAGGAGTAGGGGGAAGCGGGGGGAGTAGGCTTGGGGAGCGCTGCCGGGATCCCCACTTGACGGTGTGGTATGCTGTCTTATCTTACGCGTCCCCTCAGACCCTTGGGGGGACGTGCTGTTTGACAATCGAGCGAAATGGTGTGCGAGGCTCTTGAAGATCCGCGGCGTTCGTGCGCTGCGGGGAGAGTCACAAACACGAATTGATTCCGGATGCAGTCGCGGAGGAGTTGAGCGATTGACTGATCCGAGGACTGCGTTCGAGCGAGCTAAAGAATTGAATTCTCTTGGAGAGTTTGATCCTGGCTCAGGACGAACGCTGGCGGCGTGCTTAACACATGCAAGTCACGGGGGGCCCGCAAGGGTCAACCGGCGAACGGGTGCGTAACACGTGAGCGACCTGCCC
>JADZAN010000012.1 GCA_020852815.1 Gemmatimonadaceae bacterium
GAAGCTCGAAGCGGCGCGCGCCGCGCGGCGCGCCACGCCGTCTACCACTGCACCACGACCACCCGTCACCCCGCGGCACTACACTGAACACCCACCCCACCTGTCACATTCTCGCTGAACCAGGACAACTGGCGGACGGGCCATTCCCGAAACCTGCCGCTTGAGCTTGGACCGCCAGCGGCGTGAGGCAGGTTAGGTGCCCCGAGTGAATACCGCTTGCGGATGGTGGGGCTGCGCCGTGTCAGGGGCGGGAACGGTATTAGTGCAACCGACGTTGTGCGCACCCAGCTCACACCACGCTCAGGCAGGTCGGAGCTGTACACTCGCGGCTCGCCGATCGCGTGTATTCGTGTGGCGACCTTGCTTCGCAGACGGACCGCCTCAGTGACGTCAGTGCGCCTCTCTCGAGCCAGTGGTTGGTTCTTGTCCCGGCCGAGGAGCAAGCGGAGCGCCTATCAAGGCGGGCCAAGGCGAAATGGCAGAAACCGCGTCAGAAGTCCGATATCGGAGGAACACAGTGTGGTTCCTATTGGCGAGCCACATCGTGTCACCTGTAACCACGAACGCCTGACACACGAACTGCGGGACCCGAGCTCCAGACCTTTGCTGTGCCTCCCCGAGGCAGAGTCCGTCGCGCATTAGCGGCGCTCCGATCCTCCAGCGCTCAAGTGGAAACTCCGTGTCATCGAGCCCGTCGGCGCTGCCCTGAATCGTACCATCTGCTCGCAGCACCAGAGTGTCAAGCGCACCGCGAGCGGGAAAGACCTGCACCCACCGGCCCACGAGTGGACTCTGCGGCTTCTCCATTCTTGTCTGCGACTGGCATGAGATGGTACAGAGCAACATCCAGTAGCGGAGAACGCACGGCCACCCGATTCTCATCGGACGTTCGCGCCTAACGCGTATACGACGACGGACTCTATCCCATCATCATCAGTATGCACGCCGACAAGGTAGTCTCGCCCGACCTCGTACACCCGTACACGCGCGGGTACTACAGCCGTAGCGACGGCGACGCCTCGCGCGTCAAGAACGAAGGCTGTCGTCGTGCTCTTCGTGTCCTCGTTGAAGAGCACCACCCACATCTCGCGATCTGGACCCGGCACGAACCGCGAGAATGCCGGCGCTAGTCGTGACTTGGTTTCAATGGCGTGGTCGGCCTCGATTCTCGCCTTTTCATCGCTACCACTGGCTGCGGCGAGTGCCTCGACACGACGTCTCGACAATGCCGACTTGGTGAATCGGCGCCGGCCGATTGGAAGTGTGGACGCTCCCAAATGCATCCCCGCACCGTCATACCTATGAATGATGCCGTCGCCCGAATCGCCAATCCAAATACCGTCGGCGCTGCTTCCAACAACGAGCGCTGGCCCGAGCGAATAGCGAGCGGCGGCCACGCGCACCGGACCTGATGAGAGTGCATAGCTCAGCCACGACGCACTCGGCCAAACACCGATCCACTTCACCTCTCCGGGATTACCTTGGTGCAATATTCCGATACGGGTGGAATCGCGCACAACCGTGCCGAAGGGCGGTGGCACAAACGGCCGAAAGCCAGCTGGCACGACGAGAAGGTCACCGCTCGACAGCCGTGCGACTGCACCGCTTCCGTCGAAGGCGTTGCTGGCTCGCAACGGCCAGCGACGTCGGAATCCTTCCCTAGCGTGAAAGAGGTTCAAGCGACTCTGCGCGGGCGGTTGCTCTACAACGAAGAGTGAGTCGAGCACGCGAAACAGCGAAGTCGCATTCTCAAGCTCGCCTGGGCCGGCACCTCTCCTGCCGATGCGCCGCAAGAAGTCCCCTTTCGGCGAGAACACGCGGAGGTCCTGAGACGCGCCGTCGAGCACGACAATCTCGCCGCTTGCGAGGCGCGTCACGCCAGCGATGCGCTCAAATCGTTTCTCCTCGCTCGATTCATCACCGATGACGAGAAATGGCTCCGTGTCGATGCGCCGATCGTCCAAGCGCCGGTTCTGCTCGCTATTCTGCGCCTCGACCGTATGGATGTGCGACGTCGCAAGGAGCGCAAAGAGTACCAGGAACTGCGGGCTAACTCGCACTTGGGAGGCTGTTCGACGGCGAGCGGCAGTAGCTCTCCTCACGCGTGCAGCAAGGAGGGCAAGTTCACGCCGACAGAATCCATCGCGTTGTCGAAAGCGATAGAGGGTGGCCAGACATGGCATCAGTGCCGACCCACAAGATCGAGGATTTCAGCAAGGGAAGCGACGCCGCCGTGCACGCCGCGAGGTGACACGAACGTCGGTGTACCACGCACCATTAGACTGTCGGCCAACGCCGTCTGCGACGATAGCCGTTTGCGAACCTCTGCGCCGGTCACGCATGCGCCAAAGTTGTCGAGATCGGTAACGCCCGCCGAGGTCGCCTCACGCAGCCAGTCCTGGCTCTTCTGCCATGCATTCGTTTGCATGAAGTGCGCGTGCAGGCGAGGAAGCTGTCGCACAGACTCCGCACACAATGCGGCCCGTGCGGCTCCGTCGGCACTCGGATGGGTCGGACCTGGGTAGTGGAGCAGCGAGATGCGAACTCCCCTTCTGACTGCGGAATCGATTGCCGCCTGAGAGGCCCGACAGAAGGGACATTCATAGTCGGAAACCACAACCAACTCCACTTTCTCGCGCGAGTTGAATAGTCGCGAGCCGATATGATCAATCTCACTCCAATGCTGAGTGGCTAACTGCACGACCCTTCGGTTGTTCGAATACCGAGCCCAACTCGCGCGAATGAGCGATGACGGTTGCGCGATCAGGAATGCCGCCGCGATGAAGAAGAGGGCCGTCGCAATATCTGTGAGTCGTCGCACAGATTCCACCTCCGTTGCCATACTCGACCGATTCGGTGATGTCGCCGCGCTCGAATGCTGGCGCGTTACGACACGATGTCGCTCATCCGACGCATTCCGTTGGAAGTCTCCTGGGGCGGCAAGCCTCCCGTCGATCAGTCGTTCGTGGCCACTGCCTCTACCGTCAAATCCACCAGCGCCCGCTACCCGCTCGCGACGATTGAGATCGATTCGCGACTTGAAGCCATGTCAGGAATGGTCGCCGGCGCCCGCCAGGAGCCGTCGACCATTCATGAGATGACCCTTGGCGCTCTCTACTGTGGGAGATTACACACGTTCCAAGTGTAGCTGGTACCGTCGCAGTTGTATGTGCAACTCTTGCACTCTGTTCCGGCAGTATTGTGACACGATTGACTACCATTCGATAAGTGACTCGGACAGCCGATGGAAAACGCCGACGCTGGTGTGGACGCTACGGCAATCGCAAATACGGACGCGGCGAATCTCAGCATCTTAACTCTCATGACTCCTTCCCTCGGTGATGGTAGGTTCCGTTGTATCTCGTTGCAGCGACTCAGGAGGACGCTGCAGCCGGCGAGCAGCTGCCGATCGTGAGAAGCACGGTGCTTTCGCCCCGAGTAGCCGTCAATCATCAACATGCGACAGACATGCGACATGGTCGAAGCGCGAGAGGTCGGACCTCTGTCTTCGCTCGATCGGCATCCAGCCTGTGGGCGACGACGTTCGTCTGCCCGGAGTCCCAAGCATTGAGTCGCATGCCCGCGACTCGGTGCATCGACCAGTTATCCGCGTGCTCCCCTCGCGTGTCGGTGGATCTGAACGCGACCACTTGCCCTCAGCGCCTGGGATGCGCCGCGAAGAACTCCCAGATCAGCGCGGTCGCGTCGACGGCCGTCCCCGGGTCGTCGCCCATCCGCGTCCCCCGCTTCCCGCCGGGCCAGGCGTGCCCCCCATCCTTCAACGCATAGAGGATCACGTCGCGCCGGCGCGGACATTCGTACGACGTCACCACGAGGCGCCCCCGGTCGTCGACGCTCGGCGCGCTGGCGCAGCCATTCGCGGCGGCCCAGAACGTCCCTTGCTGCAGCGCCGGCTTAGTCGGTGTCCCGTCCCAGGCGCGCGCTCCTATCCCGCCCCCCGCGCCCCCGTCGTACGGGACCGACTGGTCCACCATTCCGTTGAAAACGATGGCCGACACCGGCGACGCCGGTGACGCCTCGTCGCCGAACAGCGCCCCCACCACGGGGGCGATGGCCGCCACGCGATGCGAGAGCGCGATCCCCAACCGGTGCGCCATCATCGCGCCGTTGGACATCCCGGTGATGTAGACGCGCGCCGGGTCGATCGTGTACTCCCGTTGCAGCTGCGTGATCAACGCGTCAATGAAGCCGACGTCGTCCACGCGGTTCTCCATCGCGAAGCCACAGCAGTGGCCGGCGTTCCAGGTGTACATCGACCGCCGGCCGCGCGCGGTCCCCTCGGGATAGACCACGATGAACCCCTCGCGCCGCCCCTTCTCGCTCCAGGCGAACATTCGCTCGGCGTTGTCCGCATTTCCCCCGCCGCCGTGCAAGACGACGACGAGCGGCACCGGCACGTTGCGCCTGGCGACCGCCTCGGGAACGCGCACGACATAGGTGCGATCGCGCCCGCCGTGCTGCAGCACCTCACGCTCGCGCGGGGCTTCACGCCGGCGCGGCGCCTCACGACCGCGGCGAAGCTGCGCGCCTGCATCGTGGGCATCGAGCAGCGTGGCGGCCACCACGGCGGCAAGGACGGCGGCGGTGCGCCAAGGCGCACGACGCAGACTCAGCCAAGCGCGTAGCCGCGTCAAAGGGCGTAGCCACGGGGCGGAATGCCACCGCAGCCCTGAGTTGGGACGGAACCTCGTCATGCCCGGTTCGACGCCGCGCAGGGAAGGTGCGTTAAGCGCCGGCGGGCACTCCCCTCTGGTGCGCGCCCCTCCCCACGCGAAGATTTTCCGCGCCCATCGTCCCCGTTCGGGCTCACGGTGCGCGCCATCTCGCCCCACAGCCGGAGCCGCTGCCCTGAGCGCCACCCCCCTCGACGCGATTCCCAACGGCGTCCACCACCCGATCTCGGTCGTCGTCGTCCCCACGCGCGACTTCGAGGTCGCGCGCCGCTTCTATACGACCGCGTTCGGATGGCACATGCACCATCTCACGGAGTCCGTCGCGGTGTCGTTCATGCCGACCGGTCCATCGGTGGTGCTCCGCAGCCGCGATGCCGGCGACGAGACGCCGACTACACCGCTGCTGCAGGTGGCAGACGTGAACCAGGCGCTTGCCGACGTCGTCGCCAGGGGCGGCGCACAGGTGGCCGCACCCTATGACGTCCCGCTGGGAGGGCGCATCGTCCGCTTTGCCGACCCGTCGGGGACGGTGTACGGCCTAACGAGCAACATCCCCGCCGGCGCGGTGCCGCAGGTTCCCATCCCCGTGGGCGCCAACCCGCGTCCCGCCGACGGCACGGTGTGCAGCGTCGAGATGTACACCAGCGACCCCAACGCCACCGCCCACTTCTTCGGCAGCGTCTTTGCCTGGCGCTCGATCCCCACGCTCCCGCACAGCACCGCTTTCGACCCGGGCGCCGGCATTGCCGGCATCTGGCAGTCGCACACCCCGTCCACCCGCTCGCTCCCCTACATCTACGCAGCAAGTGTCGAGCAGGCGCTGCGCGACGTGGAGCGGGCCGGCGGCGTGCGCCGCGGCACCCCGACCGTGGTCCCGGGCATGGCCACCTTCGGCTACTTCACCGATCCGTCCGGCACGCCGATGGGGATGATGGGCGGCTGATCACGCGCCCCCCGCCGTTCGCCCCGCGGGACTCCCGCTCACCATACAATAGTATCACCTTACTTCCCTGCCTCGGCCGGCACCTGTGGCCCGGTCGTGGCATGCGCGACTCCGTCGGTCCCCTCACCATTGGAGTGCCCCATGAAGACCCGACTGTTCACCCTCGCCCTTGCACTCGTCAGCGCCACGCCGATGGTTGCCCTCCAGGCGCAAGGCGCGCCGAGTGCCCCGAGCTGGATGGGCGAGATGCACCGCGACGTCAACGAGGCGCAGCGCAAGATGATCGGCCTCGCCAACGCCATCCCCGAGAGCGCCTACGACTGGCGCCCGAGCGCCGGCACGCGCACCGTGCGCGAGGTCCTGCTGCACGTCGCCTCGGACAACTACTTCATCCCCATAGCCATGGGTAAGCCGGCCCCCGAGGCCAGCGGCATCACGAGCGACATGAAGACGGTGGGTACGTATGAGAAGCGCGCCCTGTCCAAGGCGCAGGTCGTGGCCGAGCTCGAAGCGTCGTACACGCACCTGCACCAGGCCATGGGGCTCACCACCGACGCCAACGCCTCGCAGACGATCAAGTTCTTCGGGCAGGACTGGACGCGCATGCGCGCGATGGTGCTTACGGTAACGCACCTGCACGAGCACCTGGGACAGATGATTGCCTACGCCCGCAGCAACAACGTCGTCCCGCCCTGGAGCAAGTAAGCGACTGCACCGCGCGACGTGCGATCAACAGCCGGCCGCACGTCGCGCCGGTGTGGCAAAGTCGTGGAAGACACGAAACTGGTTGCCATCCGGGTCGGCAACGGTGAACTCGCGCAGCCCCCAGGGCTTGGACTCCGGGCGCTCGAGCACGATGGCCGCGCTCGCCTCCCAGGCGCGAAAGAGTGCGTCCACGTCGTCGTTGCTGTCGAGATTGAGCCAGGTGAGCGCCGGCCCCGCCGTGCCGCGCCCCTTCCGGAAGTCGGCGCTGGCGAGGAACAGCCGGCAGCTGCCTGACGAGAGCCCCGCCAGGCCGATGGTCGGATCGTTCCAGTCGATGGTGAAGCCGAGCCGGGAGGCGTAGTAGGCAACGGCGCGCTCGAGATTCTCGACCGGGAGTTCGGGGACGGGGCGCGGGAGGGCGGGAGGCATGGCGAAGTCGCGGCTGGAGGGTGCCTAACGCTTGCCGGGCGTGTGAGCGGCCGGACGGCGATTGCGGTACGGCGGCGGGCGAAGGCGTCGCGCCGAAAGCGGCGTACACCCGACGCCCGTGGATCCTCTCCCACTCTACCGCGCGGTCACGCCAGACGCGACTTTCGCGGGCGACACGGTACCCTGCATTCCCCGTTCGCCCGCCGACTGCCATGCGTCCGATGATCCGACTGTGCGTTGCCGCCGCCCTCCTGGCAACCACCACGCCGCTCC
This sequence comes from Gemmatimonadaceae bacterium, assembly GCA_020852815.1. Lineage (NCBI taxonomy): Bacteria > Pseudomonadati > Gemmatimonadota > Gemmatimonadia > Gemmatimonadales > Gemmatimonadaceae > Gemmatimonadaceae bacterium. The sequence continues at coordinate 7,045 of JADZAN010000012.1, forward strand.
TTCCGGCCCAAACGACTTCCCCGCAGCTCGCGCCGGCGACGGCGGCGGCAATCGACTCGCTCTTCACTCCCATGTCGCACGCCGGCTCTCCCGGCTGCGCGGTGGCGGTCTACCAGAACGGCGCGATTGCCTTCGCGCGGGGCTACGGCTTCGCGAACCTCACGCACGACGTCCCGATCACCCCCGCCACGCGCTTCACCGTGGGGTCGGTCTCCAAGCAGTTCACCGCGGCGTCGATTGCGTTGCTGGTGCGCGCGGGGAAGCTGTCGCTCGACGACGACGTGCGGCGCTACATCCCCGAGATGAACGCGACCCCCACCCCGGTGCGGGTGCGGCACCTGGTGCACCACACGAGCGGGCTGCGCGACTTCTGGGAGCTGGTGGGGCTGGCGGGTGTTCGCTACGACGACGGCTACACCTCGCAGGACATGCTGGCGCTGGCCGCCCGGCAGAAAGGGCTCAACTTCCCGCCCGGCGCCGAGTATCGCTACAGCAACACCGGCTACCTGGCGTTGGGGGTGATCGTGCAGCGCGTCACGGGGCAGTCGCTGCGGCGCTTTGCCGACTCGGCGATCTTCCAGCCGTTAGGCATGCAGGAGACGCTCTTCCTCGACGACCATACCGAGGTGGTGGCCGGGCGGGCCATGGCGTACTCGCCGGTGGGGGGTGCCGGCGGGCGGTGGAAGGTCGATGTGTGGAACAACGACATCGTGGGCCAGGGCGGAGTCGTGACGTCGCTGGCCGACCTGCAGAAGTGGGACGAGAACTTCTACACCGGGAAGGTAGGGGGGCGCGAGTTCCTGGAGCTCATGCACCAGGTGGAGCCGCTCACCTCCGGCGCGAGCAACGCCTACGCCTTCGGGATCTCGGTGGGGAACTACCGCGGACAGCGCCTGGTGGAGCACACCGGCGCCACCGGTGGCTATCGCGCGGCGCTGTTCCGCTTCCCCGACCAGCACACCTCGTTCGCGATGCTGTGCAACCGCAGCATCACCAACACGACGCAGCTCTCGCTCCACATGGCCGATGCCGTGCTGCGCGCGTCGCTCGGCGCGCCCTCGCCCCGCGGCTCCACGGCGGGCGAGGAAGCGAGTGCGCCGCGCAAGGCCGGGACGCCGCGCGTGCGCGAGCACGCCGCCATCGCGGGACGCTATGCAAGCCCGGAGCTGATGGGCGCCGTGTATGAGATAGCCGTCGCCCCCGATGGCACGCTCCAGCTCACGCGCCCGCGCGCGACGTCGGTTGCGCTCTCGCCGCTGGAGCCGGAGCGCGCCTACGTGGCGGGCGGGCTCCTGACGCTGACGTTCGATGCGCCGGTCAAGGGGAAGTCGCCGGGTTTCCGCCTCGATGCCAACCGGGTGCAGAACATACGCTTTGACCGCTTGGCGCCGTAGCGCGCTCGTGCCGGCGCGCTGCGGCTGGCGGCCGCGGCGCGAGCGAATGGCAGCCACGACCATAACGAGCGACACCGTCATCGCGCGACGCATGAAGGTTTCGCAAGGCCGGTCGGCCCTGCCGCGCGCTGCCTGACGCTGCCTGACGACGCCTGACGACAGTGATCGTGCCTGACGACGCCCTCGCTGGATTCGCGAGCGCGCGTCGTGTATCGTGCAACGCGCGGGCGTGACGTCGGGCACGGTTGCGCCGCGACATTCGTTGCATCATCCGCTCGTTAGTGCCACCCTCACGCGGATCCTGGGGAGCCATGTCAGCCTTGCGCCGTCGATTCACACCGCCTGTCGACCGAAGCTCGCCGTCGTGGCGAGTCACGCGATCACCGCTCGCCGTTGTCCTTGCCGCCACCCAGCTCGTGTGGCTGGCGGCCTGCGGCGAGACTACCATCAACGATCCGCTTGCCGCCGGCACGGTGGCCTCGGTGTCCGGCAACGGACAAGTAGGGGTCGCGGGGCAGGCGCTCGCGGCCCCCGTGCAGGTGCGCGTTTTGGGGAGCGACAACCAGCCGCTCCCCGGTGCGCCGGTCACCTTCACGGTCACCACCGGCGGTGGCACCGTCTCACCGGCCAATGCCACGACCGACGCCAATGGAGTGGCGAGCACCGCCTGGACGCTGGGAAAGACCGCCGGGAACAACGTCCTCACGGTGGCGTCGGGGACCGCCAGCACGACGATCGCCGCCAGCGGCATCGCCGCGCGCGCGGCTTCGGTGAGCGGCATAACGGGTGACAACCAGACGGCCGCGGCCAACACGGCCGTCACCCTCTCCCCCGCCGTGCGCGTCAACGACGCCAACGGCAACGCGGTCGAAGGAGTCGCCGTGACCTTCGCCGTTGCGTCTGGCGGAGGGCGCGTCACGAACGGCTTCGTGCGCACCAACGCACAGGGGGTGGCTACGGTGGGGAGCTGGGTCCTGGGGGCAACCGCCGGGACGCAGACCCTCACCGCGCGCGTGGAAGAGAGCGGGGTGACCAACAACCCGGTCCTCTTCACCGCCACCGCCACGGCGGGACCGGCCGCGCTCGTGAGCGCCGCCACCGCCACCACACAGTCGGCGCGCGTGGGGACGGCCGTCGGCACACCACCCGGCGTTCGCGTTACCGACGCCGGCGGGAACCCGGTGGCCGGCGCGCAGGTCACGTTCGCCATCACATCGGGAAATGGAACGGTCGCCCCGCAGGCGGCGGCCACCAACGCACAAGGACTGGCCACCGTCACCAGCTGGACGCTGGGCCCAGTGGCCGGTGCGCAGCAGCTGACGGCCACCGTCACCGGCCTGACGCCGGTGACCTTCAGCGCCACGGCCACCGCCGGCGCCGCATCGCAAATGACGATCGCCGCCGGCAACAACCAGCGTGCGCAAACGACGCGTCCGGTCACGATCCCGCCGTCGGTCATCGTACGCGACGCGCTGGGGAACGCGGTCGCTGGCGCCGTTGTCACCTTCACCGTTGCCTCTGGCGGCGGCTCGGTCGTCGGCGGCCGCCAGGTGACCGATGCCACGGGAACGGCCGAAGTGGGCGGGTGGTTCCTGGGCGATACGCCGGGAACCAACACGCTCACGGCGTCCACGCCTAACGTCGCGTCGGTGACCTTCACCGCAGTCGGCGATCCGGGGCGCGCGGTGTCGATGGTCGCCAATTCATCGGTCTCGCAGAGCGCCGCCGCGGGAGCCACGGTCGCCCAACCGCCCAGCGTGGTCGTGCGCGATCTTGCCGGCAACCCGGTCTCGGGAGTCGCCGTGACCTTCGCGGTAACCGCGGGCGGCGGCGCTGTCGCCGGCTCGCCCGTCACCACCAACGCCAGCGGTGTGGCCACCGTCACCTCGTGGACGCTGGGGAGCACGACGGGGAGCAACACGGTCGTGGCCAGCGCCACCGGCCTTCCCAGCGTGACGTTCACAGCGTCGGCCACCGCCGGGCCGCCCGCCAACGTGGCCGTCGTCTCGGGTAACAATGAAGTGGCCGTGCAAGGCACGGCCGTCGCCAACCGCCCCACGGTGCGGGTGACGGATGCACACGGCAACGTGGTGAGCGGCGCAACGGTGACCTTCGCCGTCACCGCCGGAGGAGGAACACTCACCGGCGTGACGCAAGTGACCGACGCGGCCGGCGATGCCACGGTCGGCAGCTGGACGTTAGGCTCGGCGTCACCCAACACCGTCACAGCGACCGTGACCGGCGCGGGGATCAGCGGCAACCCGGTGACGTTCACGGCGCAGAGCGTGACCGACATCGACCTGACGAGCGTCCCCACTGGGCCCATCACGCTGGGGACCGACTTCACCATCACCGTGCAGCTGCGTGATTCCGTGGCCGCGGCGGCGCCCAAGGCCGGCATCACCCTCACCATCGCCATCGCGTCCGGAGGCGGCACGCTCAACGGAACGCTCACCGCCGTCACCAACGCATCTGGCGTGGCCACCTTCACGGTCAACGTCACGGGAGCGGTGGGGGCGCGCACCTTCTCCATCACCGGTACCGGCCTCACCACGGCGACCACCGCGGCGATCACCTTCAATTGATGACCTCCTCCATGAGACGTGAATCGAGCATGACGGCGCGCCTCGCCCTGACACTCGTTGCAGCGCTGGCCGGCGCAGCCCTCGTCGCCTCGGACGCCGTGGCGCAGGCACCGACGACCGAACGACGCATCGGCGAGGAGATCTGGCGTATCACGGCGTCCACCGGCGCCTATGTCCCGCGCTCGGCGATTATTGTCGGCGCCGATGGCAAGGACACACGCCTTGGCGCGGGACCCAGCTTCGCCATCGATGTGCAGTACCTGCTGTCGGAGTACGGCGCCGTGTACGCCAACGGGAGCATGGGCTTCACGCACATCACGCTCGGCACCGCCATCCGACCCACCACCACCGGGCCGTCAGACCAGGTCACCGTGATGGGCGGGACCGCGGGGGTGATGCTGAGCGCCCCCTTGGGGAAGAACTTCCATCCCACGCTGCGGCTCGGCGGTGGCTTCAAGGGATACTCGTTCAACCTCACCGACGCCGAGAACCAGTGGCGCCCCACGGCCGACATCGGCGTCGGCTTTCGCGGTGTAGGGAGCGGGCCGTTGGAGATCAGCGCCGAGGTGCGCTACCTCCCCAGTTCGTTCGACCAGGGGAAGCTTCCCATTCGCGGCATCACACCGCAGGCGCAGCGACAGACCGACCTGGTGTTCAGTGTGGGAGTGAGCATTCGGCCGTAGATCGCTGTCGGGGTGCCGATAGCAAGCGAGGGGCGACGCCGCGGGGTGCGGTGTTGCCCCTCTTGCTCTTGGGACGGGGATGGGGGACGGGAGTCCGGGGGAGGGTGCAGGGGCGCGCGGGGCGCATGCGGTGGGGGCGCGTGGCGGACGGGCGCGTGGTGTCGCACATTGTGCCGGCGCTACCCCCGCTCGGGTCACCCGGCGCGCGATGCACCGTCCCGTGGCCGCACTGCAGCTGCAAACCTTTGGAGAACGATCGATGTCGACACCCGACGAACTGCTTGAGGAGATGGAAGAGGGACTGCTCGCCGCGGACCATGGTTTCGACCTGGCTGCGGGCGAGTGGACCGGCGGACGCGACATCGACCGGCGGCACTTCATGTTCGTCTCGCTGGTGACGGCGGCGGCGAGTACGCTGGGCGCGGCGAGCGCGCTCCGTGCGCAGGAGACGAGTGCCGGGAGCGGACGCGACCGCCGGCCGCAAAGTTCGCAGCAACAGCAACAGCCCCAGCAGCCGCCGCTCCCGCTGGGGAACGGTGAGGCGCCGGCGTTGCAGTTCCAGCCGTATCCGGCGGGGACCGGGGCGCTCATGGAGCGACTGGCGAGCGAGCGCGGGCGCGCCGCCTTCGACCGCGCCACGTTCGACGTGCCGAAGTGGTCGGGTCCGGTGCCGACGTCGCCGGACGACCTCGCGTTCCTTCCGGCTCATCGCCTGGCGGCGCTGCTGCGCGCCCGCAAGGTCACGTCGTTGCAACTGACGGAACTCTACCTGGCCCGGCTCGAACGGCTCAACCCAACGCTCAACTGCGTCGTCACGCTCATGGCCGCCCAGGCGCGCGCCGAGGCGCAGCGCGCCGACGCGGAGATCGCGGCGGGCAAGTGGCGCGGCCCGCTGCACGGCCTCCCCTACGGCGTGAAGGACCTGTTCTCGACCAGGGGCGTACCGACCACGTGGGGGGCGGCCGACTTCAAGGACCGCATCATCGACGAGGACGCGGAGATCGTCGTCAGGTTGCGCGAGGCGGGGGCCATCCTGGTGGCGAAGCTGTCCACCGGGCTCTTCGCGCAGAACGACTGGTGGTTCGGCGGGCGCACCAACAACCCGTGGAATCTCTCGCAGGGCTCGAGCGGGTCGTCGGCTGGCCCATCGTCGGCGGTCGCCGCGGGGTGTGTCGCCTTTGCCATCGGGACCGAGACGCAGGGGTCGATCGTCTCGCCCGCGGTGCGTTGCGGCCTCACCGCACTGCGTCCGACCTTTGGTCGCGTCTCGCGTCATGGCGGGATGGTGCTGGCCTGGTCGCAGGATCGCGTGGGGCCGATGTGCCGCACCGCCGAGGATTGCGCGATGGTCTTCAACGTCCTGCACGGCGTCGACGAGAAGGATCCGTCGACGGTGACGACGCCGTTCCACTTCGAGCGCGGGGTCAAGCTGTCGGCGTTGCGCATCGGTGTGGATCCCAATGCGCCGAAGGAACTGGTGGCGAAGCTGCGCGAGCTGGGGATGAATCCGCGCGAGATCGGCGCGCGCCCGACCGTCGCGGGGATGCAAGGGGGCGGGTTGGGGGTGGAGTACGCCGCCGCCTTCGACGCCTACGTGCAGCGCAAGGCGAAGGAGACCGGTCTCGACCTGGACAATCTTCCCCCGCTCCCGCCGCCCGCGGCTCCGAGCGCTCCGGGCGCTGCCGCGGCGCCGGCGCCTAACGCCGCACCATCCAACCCGATGGCCCCCGCCGACTGGAACCCGCGCTTCGTGAACGGGCGTCGCACGCGTGGCTTCGACTTCCTCCAGGTGCAACGCCGACGCTACGCCATGATCGTCAAGTGGGGGGAGTTCATGCGCGACCTCGACATGTTCATCGCCGCGCCCATGGCCGACGTCGGGGCCAACGCGCAGACCGGGCATCCCTGCGTGGTCTTCCCCTACAAGTTCGACGTCCCGCCGGCGCAGCAGTTCGCTCAGCGCGCGCCGGCCGACACCACGCCGGCGCCGAAGCTCAACGCGCAACCCATCTGTGCCACCATCGTCGGCGCGCTCTACGCCGACGATCGCATCCTTTCCGTCGCGCACCAGTTCCAGCAGGCGACCGACTTCCACGCCCGGCGGCCGGTGCTGTAGCGAGTGTCGTGTCGCGGGGCGCGTGGCGCGACGCGGCACATTCGCGACATGAGGGCGGTACCATGATCTCTCACACGCTCGACCGTCGAACCGTCGCACACTCTCCCTTCCTCTCATCAACGGACCATGACTATCCAGGCCGCCACGCCCTACCTCATCCTCAACGGCCGCGCCGACGAGGCCATTGCGCATTACGGCCAGGCGCTCGGCGCCACGGTGACCTCGCTGCAGCGCTTCGGCGACAACAATCCCAACTGTCCAGAGGCGCTGCGGGACAACGTGATGCATGCCGTGCTGCAGGTGGGAACCGCACTGGTGATGCTGAGCGACGGTCCTGGGCACGGCGCGGTGCCGGCCGAGGGGGCGGTGAACGTTGCTTTGCAGCTGGACGACGCCGCACAGGCGCACCGCGCCTTTGGTGTCCTTGCCGAAGGCGGCAAGGCCGTGCAGCCGCTCATCGCCGCGCCCTGGGGCGCCCTGTACGGCGCCGTGGTCGATCGCTATGGCGTGTCGTGGATGTTCAACTGCGAGGAGAAGAAGGGGTAGCCGCGCCGCCCTGCGCTCGCGCGTTGTAGCGCCTGGCGGCGTTCGCGCCATCCACGACGCTGAAGAGCCACCCGCCCACCACCACCACGCCCCCCACCTTCCCCACCGTATCGGTGCGCCCCCCGCGCACCATGAGGTAGCCGGTCCAGTACGCCGCCATCAGGAGCCACCCGCGGTTCACCTCCCCCGCGTACAGGTGCCCCACGCCGGGCACCATGCCTAACGCCGCCGCCACGCCCGGCGACTTGCGCTGGGGCGCCGCATCTGGCGGAGCGCCTGGTGCCGGCGCCGGCGCCGCGCGCGGCGCCGTCAGCGTGTCGAGCGCCGCCGGTACAGCGCGCTGCGCCGCCAGCTGCACCGGCACCGCCAACGCCCCCGCGAGCAGCAGCACGGCGCTCGCCCGCGCCAGCGGCCCCGGAATCACGGCCACGGGAGCGGGATCACCCGGAAGCGCGAACGCGTCGCGGGGTCGTCGTCGCCAGCGAAGTAGCGGGCAATGTCGCGCCGTGCACGGGTGCGAAACGCTTCGTCGGCGAGCGTGAACGTGGTGGGCTGCGGCGCCAGGAGGCTATCGAGCTGCGCCAGCGCCCACTCCGCCGCCAGCCGCACCTCCGCCAACGCCTGCTTGTCCCCCGCGCGATCGAGCAAGGTGTTGAGCACCACCAGCCGCACCGTGCGACGCAGCGCCTGCGCATTGGGATCGCGCGAAAGCGGCGCCCCCCACGTGCGCTCGATCACGCGCATCAGCACCTCCTGCACCGACGGGTTTGCCGCGTTGCGCGCGCTGAACTGCGCGAGTCGCGCCAACCGCTCGCGGTGCATGATCCCCTCCACCACCTCCGTTGCCAGCCCGCCGGCGAGCGAGATCTGGTCGAAGCCGCCCCCCGAGGCCGACTCCATCCACGCCAGCGACTCGTCGCCACCGAACGGGACGGGGGGAATCAGCTTCATCACGCGCTCGGGGACGGCCAACGCCGCCGGCTCCAGCGCGTCGAGCGCCACGCCTAACGCCTTGCGCTGCAGTGCGGCGGGAAGGATCGTCGTCGGTACCTGCCCATCGCCGCGCATCGCATAGCGGAAGTCCATCCCGCCGATGTACTTGATCACCCCTTCCAGCGAGTAGCGGTGGTGCAGGTAGACGTGGGTAAAGCGCATGTTGAGGAGGTACATCGGCTCGCCGGGCTTGATGGCGCGCTCGTCGAACTTGTCGATCAGGAGCTTGCGCACCGCGCTCGTGCGCTCGACGGCGTCGAACATCGTCTTCCCTTCCACCCAGCGCGTGACCTCGGGGATCGACCCCTCGGCGCCGGCGTCCTGGTCGGCGACGAAGCGCACGTTGCGGTCGAGCATCTCCTTGACGGTCGTGGCCAGGCCGGCGCGCTCGGCGCCCTCGTCCGGATACCAGCGATAGCCGTACTGGATGGCGAGCGAGTCCCACGCGCCGGCAAACGGTGCGTAGGCCTTGGAGAGGTCGAGGTTCCCCTTGGCATCGAGGGAAATGAGCGGGAAGGGATAGGCCATCACGCTCGTGCGCCCCTGCGAGCCGGCGATGTAGTTGTGCGACAGCCCCAGCGTGTGACCAATCTCGTGCGCCGCGTGCTGTCGCCGGCGCGCCATGGCAAAGTCGTCGGCGCTCACATTGAGCCCGTTGGGGCCAGCCGCCGGGAGCAGCCCCGCATAGATGTTGCAGTCGACCAGCGATCGCCACGCGTCCATGCGGACCACGGTGCGCAGGATCTCGCCCGTGCGCGGGTCGCTGAGCGACGGGCCCACGCTGGGCCCCGGACCATTGCGATGGATCCAGTACATCATCGCATAACGCGCATCCATGGGATCGGCGCCAACGGGGAGATCCTGCACGCTGAACGCATTCCGGAAGCCCGCCCCTTCAAAGACCTTCCCCCACCAATTTCCCCCTTCGCGAAGCGCCGTGCGATACGGCTCGGGGATTCCAGGGTCGAGGTAGTAGACGATCGGCTTCACCGGCTCCACCAGCTCGCCGCGCAGGTACGCCGCGGAGTCCTTGGGCACCAGGCGCCAGCGGTTGATGTAGCCGTCGCTGTACGTCCCCTCAAACGTCTGGTTGAAGTCGAAGAAGCGCGGCCCGAAGAAGCCGGCGCGCGGATCGGCCTCGCGCGCACGCCAGCCATTGGCCTCGGGGAGCGCTACCAGCGAATGGTGCAGCTCGAACGTCGGCGACTGCGGCTCGGGAGCGGCGCGGCGCAGCACCATTCCCGGGTTGTCGACCCCGAAGGTGAGGACCGCGTGGATCTCGGTGTTGATGGGGAAGGCCTTCGTGCGTGCAGCGTCGATCCACGACCGATTGGCGTCGACGCGCGCGTTCCCCCCTTGCGAGCGACGGATCGATTCGGCGATCCCGTACGTATCCGCCAGGAACAACGACGTCGCATCGACGGTGAGCACCCCGCTTGCCTCCCCCTCGATCGGGAACGCGGCGATGACCGAGGTCGGGAACGCCTCTCGCGCCGCGCGCTCCCCCGCCTCGCTGGCCCCAAGCGCGCGCACGCTCCAGTTGTCGCGCACGAGCACCAGGCGCTTCCCGCGCCGCTCCAGGCGCACGACCGCACTCCCGCCCGTCTGCCCGCGATCGAGCCCCAGCGCCACCACACCACCGCCAGTTGCAAGGACGGTCTGGTGCAGGAAGTCCTTCCCGATGCGATCGGGGGCAACCTCGAGCAGGACCTTGTTGCGATCCTGGTCGACGCGCACACCAATGAAAGGACGCTCCTGGGCACGCCCCGCGAACGGCACCAGCAACGTGAGGGCGAAGACCAGAACGGAAAGCACGCGGATTCGAAGCATGAAACGCATGATATTCATTCAGGGAGCTCGTGATTCAGGAAACCACCAACCGGTCGATACACCAAGACAACAACCATCAAGCAACAAAACGTCCGCCCCACCGATTCCGCTGCCTCGCACACCGCCCTCCTCCGTTCACCTCCGTGATACCTCCGTATACCTCTGTGTCAAGCTTCTGAAAAGCACGACACGGAGGTACACGGAGGCGGCACGGAGGAGCACGGAGAAAAGCCTCTGATAGGCTACTTGCGCTGCAGCACGTTGTTCTGCGACCCGCCATCGACGCGGACGGCGCTGACAATCCCTACGTTCTCCCGGAAGACGAAGCGGACGCCGCTCCACACGAAGGTGTTGTTGCCGACGTATGTCAACGCGCGCCTGGCGCCGCGGAACTGGGCCGACACGACGCCCTTCTCCACGATCACGGTGAGCAACTGCGGGCCACCGCGGCCGCGCCCTGCATACGTCCCGGCAAATCGATTCACGTCGCCATCGACCGGAACCGCCGGCACCGGCACCGCACCCAGCACCGCCTCGGCGATCGCCTCGGCCGCCTCGCTCGGCCCCCTGGGACCGGAGACGTTGTAGAGGACTACGATGCTCAGCGACTCGTTGGGGAAGTACAGGTTCTCCGACGTCCACCCGTTGATTCCGCCGCCATGGCGAATCGCCTTGCGCCCCATCACGCGCGGAAAGGCGAGCCCCTTCGCGTAGCCGACGCGGTAGCCGTCGTTGAGCGTGTCGGGCGAGAGCATCTCCTGGTAGGCGGCCGCGCCGAGGATCTTGCGCGTGCGATGCAGCGCCTCGTTCCACGCCACGAGATCGTGCGCCGTGCTGCATAACGAGCCAGCCGCGAACGGCCACACGTGACTCATCGCACGCTTCTGGATGGCGCCCTTGCTCCCCCAGTCGTAACCGCTGGTCTTGTTGGGCCGCACGTCGACTTCACTGCAGTAGTGCGACGCGCTCATCCCCGCCGGGGCAAACAGCTTCTGCTGCACATACGCGGCGTACGGCATCCCGCTCGCCTTCTCGATCACGAGCCCCATGAGGAAGAATGCCGAGTTGTTGTAGATCTGCTCCTCGCCCGGCTCGAAGTCATACGGCCACTTCTCGATCAGGCGCAGCAGCGTGTCCCTGGGGAGCGCCAGCGGGAAGAGCGCGCGCGCCTCGGGAATCTCGGTGTAGCTGCGAATGCCCGACGTGTGATCGAGGAGGCGGCGCAGCGGGATCTTCCGCCCCTTGGTGTTGAACTCGGGGACCCATTTCCCGATGTCGTCATCGAGCGAGAGCCTCCCCTGTTCCACCAGCTGCATCACGGCGGCGCCGGTGAACTGCTTGGTGACCGAGCCGATCTCGTAGATGGCACCTGGCGGGGTGGCGACGCCGAGTTCGAGGTTTGCCTTGCCGTATCCCTTCGCGGCGATCGTGTCGCGCCCGCGCACGACGGCGATCGAGGCACCCACAACCTGTCCGCTGGCGATTTGCGCCTGCATGATCGAATCGATGCGCGAGGCGAGTTGCGCCGCCGGTGCGCGCGCCGGTCGCTGCGCCGCCGCCTGGATTGTCGTGAGGGCCGCCGCCGCGAGCGCGAACAGGGCGGTAGTTCGGGCGATGTGGCACACGGGGCGCATGGGGGCGGGGACGAGTGGTGAAGCGAAGGCCAGCGCGGCTCGAATATGCCGGCCGCGCCAGCGCACGGCGAGCGTGGCGCGTTTCGGATGGTGACTCGTGCCGCCGTCACCGTCTGGTCGCGCGAGCGTCGCCGCCCCATGTTCTCCCCATGAAGACTCGTCGCGATTTCGTGCATCACGCCGCCGTCCTCACGGCCGCCTCGGTCGCTTCCGTCACCGCGGCCAACTCGCTCGCCGCAGCCCCGCCAATGGACGCCGATGAGGCGCGCGCGCTGCTCGACGCCCCGCTGGCCCCGCCGGAGGGCGATCCCGGCCAGACGGCACGTGATGAGGCGTATTGGCGCAAGGTCGCGGCCCGCTATCGCATCCTCGACGCCCCGGTGAACCTCGAGGCCGGCTACTTCGGGATGATGGCGGCGCCGGTGTTGGCGTCGTATCACCAGGCCATCGACCAGGTGAACCGCGCCAGTTCGTACTTCGCGCGCCGAGAGTATCCGCGGCTGTTCGCGGCGGCGCGCGACCGCGTGGCATCGGCGTTAGGTGTTGCTCCTGGCGAGGTCGCGCTCACGCGCGGGGCCACCGAGGCGTTGCAGGCACTCATCGGGCAGTACAACGGCGTCAGGGCGGGCGATCGCGTCCTGTACGCGGATCTCGACTACAACGCGATGCAGTGGGCAATGAACGCCCTCGCGCAGCGCACCGGCGCGACGGTGGCCAGGTTCGACATCCCGGAGCCGGCCACCTTCGACAACGTGATTGCAGCGTATGAGGCGGCGCTCGACGCCAACCCGCGCACGCGACTCCTCCTCCTCACGCACTGCAACAACAAGACGGGGCTCATCATCCCCGTGAAGGAAATCGCGGCGCTCGCCCATGCGCGCGGCGTGGACGTGGTCGTGGATGCGGCGCATTCGTTCGGGCAGGTCCCGCTTTCGCTCGCCGACCTCGGCGCCGACTTCGTGGGGATCAACCTGCACAAGTGGATCGGGGCGCCGGTCGGCGCCGGCGCCCTGTACATCCGCGCCGACAAGCTCGAGCGCATCGACCGCGCGCATGCCGACGAGAGTGCCCCGCTCACCAGCATCGCGTCGCGCATCCACACCGGGACGACGCACTTTGCCACCGTGATGACGATTCCCGCCGCCCTCGACTTCCAGGCGTCGATCGGGATCGAGCACAAGTCGGCGCGCCTGCGCTTCCTGCGCGACCGCTGGGCGGTACCGGCGCGAGCCATTGCAGGTGTCGACGTGCTCACCCCCGACGACCCGCGCATGGTCGGTGCGCTCACCGCGTTCCGCATCCGGGGGCGTGGCGACCGCGACTCCAACCTCGCGCTCGCGCGCACGCTCCTCGACGAGTTCGGGATCTTCACGTTCGCGCGCACCGGGATCGCCAGGGGCGACTGCGTGCGCGTCACCCCCGCCCTCTACAACACGCCTGCCGACGCCGACCGCCTGGTGCGCGCGTTGCAGCTCCTCGCTACCCGTTAGGCTCCCATGTCCCGCACTTGCACCCGGCCCTCCCACCTCGCGCTGGCCGCCGTGGTGTCGTTCGCCCTCGCCACGCCGGCCGTCACCGCGCAACCGCCGCGCTTCGAGGTCTCGGTGGCCTCGGCCACGCGCGCCGAGCCGCTCACGGGGCGACTCGTCGTCGTCCTGGCCAAGGCCGAATCGCCCGAGCCGCGCATGCTCATCGCCCCGCAGGGGCCGGCGCTCTTCGCCATCGACCTCGAGCAGCTCCCGGCGGGACAACGCGCCATCGTCGACACGCGCGCGCTGGGCTACCCGTTCCCCCTCGCCTCGCTCCCACCGGGCGACTACTTCGCCCAGGCCGTCGTCGACGTGTACACGCGCGTGACACGCGCCGACGGCAAGCGCCCCTGGCTGCACATCAACGATGGAACGCAGCAGGTGATGCAGATTGCCCCCGGCAACCTGTACAGCGCCGTGCAACGCGTGCACGTGGGCAACGGCGGGACGGTCTCGCTCACCCTCGACAAGGTGATCACCGCGCAACCGCGCCCGGGCGACACACCATGGGTCAAGCGCGTCCGCATCCAGAGCCGCAAGCTCTCGGCGTTTTGGGGTTATCCCGTGTACTTCCACGCCACCGTCCTCCTCCCCAAGGGCTACGCCGAGCATCCGGAGGCGCGCTATCCCACCGTCTTCACCTTTGGCCACAGCGTCCCCTTCAGCTTCAACCCCGACTCCACGCGCGTGCGCGGCGTGGGACAGATCAATCCGGTCACGGGTGTCGAGAGCGGTTTCGACTTCTACAAGGCGTGGAACGGCGACGCCTTCCCGCGCGTGATCGCCGTCTCGTTCGAGCAGGCCACCCCCTTCTTCCTCGACGGCTATTCCGTCAACTCGGCCAACAACGGCCCCTATGGCGATGCCATGGTGGAGGAGGTCATTCCCGAGCTGGAGCGCCAGTTCCGCATGATCGGCAAACCCTACGCGCGGCTTGCCGAAGGCGCCTCCACGGGGGGATGGCAGACGCTCGCGTTGCAGCTCAAGTACCCGGACTTCTTTGGCGGCGCCTGGGTGCTGCAACCCGACCCGATCGACTTCCGCCGCTACCAGATGGTCGACATCTACGCCGACACCAACGCGTTCGTCGTCCCCAACACGATGTTCACCACCACCGAACGCCCCTTCCGGCGCTCGCCCGAAGGGCAGGTGCAATGGAGCCTGCGCCAGCTCTCGCTCTTCGAGGAGGTGCTGGGCACGCGCGGCCGGGCCAACTACCAGCTTGAGGGATGGGAGGCGATCTACGGCCCCTCGGATGCCGACGGCTACCCACGCCCCCTCTGGAACAAGCTCACGGGGACGATCAACCGCGACGTGGCAACCTACTACCGCGACAACGGCTACGACCTGCGCGACTTCGCGGAGCGCAACTGGGCCACGTTAGGCCCCAAGGTGGCGCACAAGCTGCATTTCTTTGCTGGGGACATGGACGACTTCTACCTCAACCTCGCCGTCTATCGCTTCGAGACCTTCCTCAAGAGCGCCACGCCGGGAAAGGAAGTCCCGTTCACCTACGGCCGCCCGGCCAAGGGACACTCATGGCACGCCTTCCCGTGGGCCGAGCTGGTGCGGCAGATGGGGGCGCACGTGAAGAAGTACGCACCGCCCGGTGAGGACGGCGCGCGCTGGTCGTACTGATGCTCGCCAGCCGCAACCTCTCGTGAGCCACGCCTATCGCATTGCCGCGATTCCCGGCGACGGCATCGGGACGGAAGTCCTCCCCGAGGGAATCCGCGTGGTGGACGCGGTGGCGCGCCGCCACGGCATTGCCATCTCGTGGGAGCACAAGCCGTGGGCGAGTTGCGCCTGGTACGCCAGGCACGGCGCGATGATGCCGGATGACTGGCACGCGCAGCTCGAACCGCTCGACGCGATCTACTTCGGCGCGGTAGGGTGGCCGGCCACGGTCCCCGATCACGTCTCGCTGTGGGGATCGCTCCTCAGCATCCGGCGCGACTTCGACCAGTACGTGAACCTGCGCCCCTGTCGCCTGATGCCGGGCGTCCCCTCGCCACTGGCCGGACGTGCACCTGGCGACATCGATTTCTATGTGGTGCGCGAGAACACCGAGGGAGAATACTCCAACGTCGGCGGGCGACTCTTTGCCGGGACCGATCGCGAGATGGTGATGCAGGAGACGGTGATGACGCGCGTTGGCATCGATCGCGTGGCACGCTTCGCCTTCGAGCTCGCCGCGCGCCGCCCGCGTCGTCGCCTCACCTCGGCGACCAAGAGCAACGGCATCTCGATCACGATGCCGTACTGGGACGAACGCATCGCGGCCATCGCCGAGGAGTATCCCGGCGTGCGCGTGGACAAGTTCCACATCGATATCCTCACCGCGCACTTCGTCTTGCACCCCGACTGGTTCGACGTGGTGGTGGCCAGCAACCTGTTCGGCGACATCCTCTCCGACCTCGGCCCCGCCTGCACCGGGACGATCGGGATCGCGCCCAGCGCCAACATCAACCCGGAACGCCGCTTTCCGTCGTTGTTCGAACCGGTGCACGGCTCCGCCCCCGACATCGCCGGGCGCGGGATCGCCAACCCGATCGGGATGATCTGGTCTGGGGCGCTGATGCTGGAGCACCTGGGGCACGCCGAGGCGTCGGCCGAACTCGTGGCCGCCATCGAACGCGTCCTCGCCGATGCGAAGGCGCCGCGCACGCCCGACCTCGGCGGGAACGCCACGACCGTCGAGCTGGGCTCGGCGATTGCCGCCGCCGTGCGTTAGGCACGCTTCGCCCAGTCGTATGACTTTCAAGCGCCTTACCTACCTCACGCACCGCTGGATCGGGATCGTCCTCGGACTCCTGGTCTTTGCATGGTTCGCGAGCGGGATCGCGCTGATGTACTACCCGTGGCCATCCCCTACGCACGACGAGCAGCTGGCGATGCGACCGCCACTGGCGTTGGGGAGCGACTCGCTGGCGGGCTTCGGCGCGGCGTGGGAGGCTGGGCACGACTACCTCGCGTCGCATCCCGAGCTGGCCATTCCCCCGGGCGATCTGGCGGGCGGGCGGCTGCAACAGTGGAACGGGCGCCCCATGTACGAGCTGTGGCGCCAGCGCGGTGGGCACCATGAACCGGCGCTCCTCGTCGACGGGCGCACCGGCGCGGTCCACTTCCCCGTCACCGACGCCGAGGCGCGACTCGCGGCAGAGGAGCAGCTCCCGTCGTTAGGGTTGGCCACCGGAAGCGCGGCGCTCGCGCGCGGCGATCACTTCATGATGGCAACCGAGTACGAGCGCGACTTCCCCGCCTGGCGCGTCGACTTCGGCGACGGCGAGGCGACGTCGGCCTATGTGTCGCGCCGCAGCGGACGCCTGTTCGGGATCATCACCACGCAGGCACGCATCACCACGTGGACCGGCGCCGTCCCGCACTGGCTCTACTTCCAGTGGCTGCACGACCATCACACCGCGTGGACGTGGAGCAACTACCTCCTCCCCGCCATCGCCTGTCTCATCGCACTCTCGGGAATCGTGCTGGGGCTCTGGCAGCTCTTCCCGCACCGGCGGCGCGGCAAATGGCAGGCGAGCGGCTATCGCGGCATGAGCCAGTGGCATCACATCTCGGGCGTCGTGTTCGGCTTCCTCATCCTGGCCTGGACTTTCACCGGTGTGCTGGAGATGCTGGGTCCCGGGCTCGCGCCACCGCGTGCGATGATGGATCGCGCGCAACGCACCGGGAGCGCGCGACAGGTCGCCATCTCAGAGCGCGCCGCCATTGCCGCCGCGCAGCTCATCACCGGCTCCCGCGGCCCCGTGCGCGCCGTGGACCTGCACTGGGCAGGTGGCGCACCCGGCTTCGTCGTGCACCTGACGGACACGTCGGCCTTTGTCGACGCCACCACGGGCGCGGTACGCGGGGCACTCCCCGACTCGGCGCTGCGGGCCATGGCGCAGCGCGCCGCGGGAGCGCCTGTGGCCATCACCGGCGTCACGCCGATGGCGGCGTCCGACGACTACTACTATGCCGGGCACGGGCGCGGCGTGGCGCTCCCCGTGGTGCGCGTGCAGCTGGCGGATGCGGCGCACAGCGCGCTCTATCTCGACCCGCGCACCGGGCTCCCGCTCGGAGTGGTGAATGCGTCGTCGCGGCAGTGGCGCTGGTGGCGCGATGCGCTGCATACCTTCGACATCCCCGCACTCAACAACCAGCGCCCGCTCTGGGACATCGTGACGCTCATCCCGATGCTCGGTGGGACGATCGCCGCCTTTACCGGCGTCTGGCTACTCGTGACACGGCTGGGGCTCATGCTGGGGTGGAAGCCGGCGCGCCGCCGCCCGCGCGCGACCGCTCGCGCCGCCAACCCCGCGGCGCGCTGACGCGCGCCGAGCTGCGCCGAGCCCCGCCGCGCATCGTGTCACCATCTGCGCAGGACGAATGGCTGTGGGGATGGGACCCCACGCCGGGCATCGTCTCCGTCTGGGGTGACACCAGCGGACGCGTCGCCCTCTGGAGGCGCTTTCCGGCGAATGGGGCGCTGCTGCGCGAGCACGTGCGCTTTCGGCCGTGGATCCTCCTGGCCCGCCTCGATGACCTGCGACACCTGGGGCGCTCACTCGTCCCCGCCGGCGAGGGCGCCGCGCGCGACCCGTCGTGCGTCACCTGGCGAGAGCTGGAGGGATCGGGGGAGCTGCGCTTCCTCGTGCGCGCGCGAGACCTG
Source organism: Gemmatimonadaceae bacterium (assembly GCA_020852815.1). Taxonomy (NCBI): domain Bacteria; kingdom Pseudomonadati; phylum Gemmatimonadota; class Gemmatimonadia; order Gemmatimonadales; family Gemmatimonadaceae; species Gemmatimonadaceae bacterium. The sequence goes on from JADZAN010000012.1 coordinate 25,027, forward strand.
CCCACCATCACTAAGGCCGTGTTGCAGGGGGCGGCGCGGCGGCTCGGGGAGCGCCCGCGCCACATCCGCGCGCTGGGCGACCACGAGGTGCTCGTCCTCCCGCCGGAGGAACAGTATCTCGTCGCCACGGGGCGCACGTACTTCCGCGACCTCGCCTTCGATCAGCTGCAGCGACTCCAGTTCGACCTCGAGACCACGGGGCTCGACGCCACGCGCGACCGCATCTTCCTCGTCGCCGTGCGACTTCCCAACGGAACCGTCGAACTACTCGAAGCGCCTTCCGTCGACGACGCGGGCGAGTCAGCGCTCATCGGTGCGCTCGCGCAGACCATCGTGCGCGCCGATCCCGACGTCATCGAGAACCACAACCTGCACGGCTTCGACCTCCCCTTCCTGCGCGAGCGGGCGCGCCGACTCGGCGTCCCGCTCGCGCTGGGGCGCATCGGCGGCGCAGGTCTGCGCGAGCGCGCCGCGATGCGCGGCGTTCTGGCCGGCGACGACAGCGCGCGCCGAGTGCGCTACATCGTTCCCGGGCGCGAACTGATCGACACGCTCGATGCCGTGCGTCGTCACGACTTCTCGGCGCGCGACCTCCCGGGGCACGGCCTCAAGGCGGTGGCGCGCCACTTTGGCCTCGCGCGCGACGACCGCGTGGAGATCCGCGGCGATCGCATCTTCACTGTGTACCAGCGCGATCCGGCGCGCGTGCGTCGCTACGCCACCTCCGACGTGGAGGAGGTGGCCGGCTTGTCGCGTGTGTTAGGCGGCGCCGCCTTCGCCCTCGCGCGCATGGCGCCGCGCCGCTACGAACGCCTGGCCGACGCCGGCGCCGCGACCGGCGTGATCGATCCGCTGCTCGTGCGCGCCTATCTCCGCGCCGGCGTCGCGCTCCCCGCGCACGCGCCGGCCCCCGCCATCGAGCACAAGGGGGCGGCGTTGCACCTGTTCGCCGCCGGCGTGGCGCACCGCGTGGTGAAGGCCGACGTGGCCTCGCTCTATCCGTCGCTCATGCGCGCCTATCGCATTGGCCCGCGGCGCGATCACCTGCAGGCGCTGCTCGCCCTCGTCGACGGATTGGTCACGCAACGACTCGCCGCCAAGGCCGAGGCACGACGCCACCCCGCCGGCTCGGCCGAGCGCTTCGGACAGGAGGCCATCTCGGCGGCGATGAAGATCGTGGTGAACTCCGCCTACGGCTACCTTGCGGCTGGCGGCGGCCTCACGCGCTTTGCCGACGTGCGCGCCGCCAACGAGGTCACGCGGCGCGGGCGTGAACTGCTCGACCTCCTCTGCCGCGAACTCGCCGCACGCGGCGTCACGCTCCTGGAGGCCGACACCGACGGTGTGTACTTCGCCGTCCCGCCGGCGTGGAGCGAAGCCGATGAGCGACGCGTCGTTGCCGAAGTGGCGGCGTTGCTCCCGCCGCTGGTGCAGCTCGAGTTCGAGGGGCGCTACGCCGCCATGCTGTCGCACGAGCCGAAGAACTACGCCCTCCTCACCTACGACGGGCGTCTTCTGCTACGTGGCGTTGCCTTCCGTTCTAGTCGCGCCGAGCCGTTCGCCAACGACTTCCTGGCGCGCGCCATCGGGGCGTTGCTGCGCGGCGACATTGCGGGCGTGCGCGCCGAGTATGTGGAGACGGTGCGCAAGCTACGCGAGCGCGCCTACTCAACGCTGGAGGTGTCGTCGCGCGTGCGTCTCACCAAGTCGCCAGCGCAGTACCTCGCCGTGCGCGACAAGCGGCGCGAACTCACCTACGAGGCGCTGCTTGCCAGCGGGCGCACCACATGGAGCACGGGCGAGCGCGTGCGCGTGTACCGCACCGCGACTGGCTACGGCGGCGTGGTGCGCGAGTACGATGCGGATGAAGTCGCGCCCACCGACCCTCGCGACTACGACGTCGCGCACTACCGGCGCGTCCTGCGCGACACCTACGCCGCGCGACTCGAACGCGCCTTTGCCCCCGCCGACTTCGACACCGTCTTTGCCGACCCGGAGCAGCCCTCGCTCTGGAGCGGGTCGCTGGCCGGGGTGCGAACCGTGCTTACCCCGACGCGTTAGGCGTCGCGTGCCGCCAGGAGCCGCTTGCGCTCGGCCGTGTAGTCCCACCACGCGCGCGGCGGTGCGCCATCCATGAAGCGGGTGATGCTCATCAGCGTATCGAGCACGCACGGGTCCTGCCGGCTGTGCGTGAGTTCGCACAGCCGGTCGTAGAGCTGTACCGGATCCTTCCCCCTGAGTTCTGCCGGCGAGGTGAAGCCGAGCAGGCGCAGGTCCTCCGCGAACGACTTGCCGACATTGGGGAGGTCGGTGAAGGTGCGGAGCGAGCGTCGGTTGACCTTGGAGGGATGCACGGTACCTAACGAAGCCCCGCATTCACCGCAGGCGCCGGCTGCCGCCACGGCTGCGGCGGCAACGCACGCTGCCGCGGCCACACCTCGTCCAGCGTGTCGCCGTTGTACAGCCGCCCGTTCCGCATCACTTGACGAATGGTGTTGCTGTTGCGGATGCTGGCCAGCGGATCGCCGTCGAGGACGAGGAGGTCGGCGAGCTTCCCCGGTTCCAGCGACCCCAAATCGCGGTCCAGCCCCAGCGCCTCGGCGCCCATGATCGTCGCCACGCGCAACGCCTCGTGGTTCGAGAGGCCGCCCGAGGCCACGGTCCACAGCTCCCAGTGGTAGCCCAGCCCTTGCAGTTGGCCGTGCGAGCCGATCCCGGCCTTGCCGCCGGCTGCAATCAGGTCGCGGATCACCTTCGCGTGCTCGGTGAAGTTGTACTCCTCGTCGAGGAACCAGCCCGCAGGGCCGGGCGAGCCACCGGCCCCCTGCCCGCGGCGCCGAGTCTTGGAGTCGAGGTCGTCGTCCGGGGTGAAGCGGCGCAGCTTGGGATCCTTGTTGGGATTCTCCTTCGTGTAGTAGTAGTTCTCCACCCACGGCCCGCCGTACGTCACGAGGAGCGTCGGCGTGGACACCGTCCCCGACGCCGCGAAGAGCTTGATCACGTCGTCGAAGAGCGGGGTGATGGGAAGGTTGTGTTCCACGCCGCTGTAGCCGTCCAGCGCCATCGTGACGTTGGTGCGGAAGGCGAGCCCTGCCTCGGTGGTCGGCATGAGGCGCAGCTCCTTGGCCGCCATCATGATCCACTGCCGCACCTGGCGATTGCCGGCCCCGTACATCTTGATCGTGTTGGTGTGGTAGTAGTCGCTGTAGCGCTTGAGGACGTTGCGCGTCTGCTCGAGCGAGCGCAGGCGCTCACCGGCAAAGACGCCGGGACCCGTGGAGTAGATGCGCGGTCCCACCAGGTCCCCCGTCGTCACGCGATCGGCGTAGCTCAGGACGTCGGTACTCCCGGTTTGCGGGTCGCGCGTGGTCGTCACCCCATAGGCGAGGTTGGCCAGCAACGCCCACGGCTGCACCGTGTGGATGTCGGGCGAATGGCGGAAGTGCGCGTGCGTGTCGACAAAGCCCGGGATGATCGTCTTTCCCGTCACGTCGATGATGCGCGCCCCCTGTGGCACCTCGACGCTGCCGCGCTTCGCTACGGCCACGATGCGGTTGTCGCGCACGATGACGTCGGCGTCCTCGATCACCTCGTTCCCCTTCATGGTGATCGCCTTGGCCCCGCGCAGCACCACGGTGCCGCGCGGGATGTCGCGCTGGCCGGCGACGTTGACGCGAATCTCTGTCGGCTTGTAGGTCGCCGTGGTCGTGTCGCGCGGCGCCGGGCGGCGCGACGTGTCGCCGGGAGTTGCCGGCGCGGCCGCCGCGCGCCGCGCCTGGCGCACCGAGTCGTCGAACGCCTTGGCGCGATCGAGGTCGTAGGTGACGAGCGCGTTCCCGATCGACCAGTGCACCACGCGCCCGCTTGCCTGCCATGCGGGGAACTCGCCGCCGATGTCCGAGAGGCGGCGCACCGGGGTCGGCGCGCTCTCCGGTGTCGCGACGGAGATGGTCGGCACCTGCCCGCCGATCACCGGCACGGTCACGACGTAGAAGTCAGAGCCCACCTCGGCCAGCGCCAGGTCGCCCCTGGGTGCCATGCGCACCGTGTTGGCGTTAGGCGCTGGGCCGCCCCCTGGTGCCGCCGCTCCCGTCACCTTCACGTGCGAGCGCAGGTCGCTGCCATCCCAGCGGAACGAGACGAGCCCCTCGTTCCTTCCATACGCGTAGATGCGCGTGGCGTCGCTGGTGAAGTGCGGGTCGGCCAGCGCGCCGGCGTCGCGAATGCGCGTGATGGCACCGCCGTCGGCGCTGACCCAGACGAACCGCGCCGCCTGTCCGCCGCCAAAGCGCTGCAGCGTCTCGCGCAGTTCGCGCGCGTCGGCCTGCATGGCGAGGATGCGCGCGCCGTCCGGAGCCCATTGCGTGGCATAGTATGTGGCCGCGTCACGCGTGAGGCGCACCGGCTGGCCGCGCCCGTCGGCGCGCACCTTGTAGATGTGCCCCCCGTCGTTGGTCCAGGTGACATACGCGATCCAGAGCCCATCGGGAGACCACGCGGGATGGAACTCCCCCTCAGGCGAGGCAACGACCTTGCGCGGCTCGCCGCCGGGCAGGTCCATGACATACAGATCGCCTAACGCCGAGAAGGCGTAGCGCTTGCCGTCCGGGGAAGGAACGCCGTCGCGAATCTGCGTGGCGACGATGGTCGGCGTGTCCTCGATCGGATACTGGAACTTCACCTCGGGGCCGATCGCGACGTCGACATCGATGGTGAAGGGGATCTTCGTCGCCGCGCTTCCGTCCACGGGAACGCGCCAGATCTCGCCGCCGTAGGAGATGACCACCGCCTTGCTGTCCGGGGTGAAGTCGTAGCCCGGGAGCGCGTCGGTCTCCAGCATCGCCTCCTGGTTGTCGCGCTGGATGGGATAGGCGAGCCAGCGCTCCTCACCCGACGCGAGGTCGCGCAGGCGCAACCCGGTCTTGTTCTCGTAGCGCGAGCCGTACGCGAGCAGCTTCCCGTCGGGCGAGACCGCCGGGCGGAAGGCGGCGCCGTAGCGCGACGTCATCGTCGTCACCGTCCCCAGCTCGCGGTCGTACGCCGCCAGCTGGAACGAGGGGAAGATCTGGTTGTAGGAAAAGACGCCCTGTCGCGTGGCGTACCACAGCGTGCGCCCATCGGGGGAGAAAGCGGCACCTAACGCCGACTGCGCGGCCGGCTCGCGGATCACCTGGATTCCCGCGCCACCGTCCACATGGTAGAGGAAGATCTTGGGCGCCCCCTGCACCGAGCGCGTCACGGCGACGTACTTCCCGTCCGGCGTCCACTCGGGAGAGACGAACAGGTCGTCGGTCGTCCTCGACAGTTGCAACGTGTCGCGCCCGTCGGCCGCAATCACCCAGAGATTGTTCCCTCCGCTGCGGTCGCTGATGAAGGCAATGCGCTTCCCGTCCGGGCTCCAGCGCGGCTGCGCGTCGTGCGCCATCCCGCTCGTCAGGCGCGTTGCCGCACCGCCGGCCATGGGAATGGTGTAGAGATCGCCCAACAGGTCGACGACGAGCCGCGAGCCGTCCGGGCTCACGTCGACCGACATCCAGCTCCCCTTGCTCGCCGTGAAGCGCAGGTGGCGCGCCTCCTCCAGCGGGAGCGGGGCGCGGCTGGCGGGGCGCGCCGGCGCCTGCGCGCTGGCCAACGCAGGCGGAAGCGCGGGCGCGAGCGCAAAGGCAATTGCAGTCGCCGCGCACGCTGCGCGCGGGAGCCGGTTCAGGCGGATGGCATGCATCATCGAACGAATCGTGGGGGAGTGGTACTCGACGACAACGGCACGGGCGCCGCAGAACATCGTTCCGCGGCGCCCGATGCGCCACCTGCTCAACGCGGAGACGAGCTACGCCTCGCGCGCACTCCCCGCGCACTCCCCGCGCACGCCCCGCGCACTCCCCGCGCACGCCCCGCGCGCTCCCTTCGCTACGGCACGCGCGCGACTCCGATCGAACTGGGCGCGCCTGACGGAGTCCGCACCCACGCCAGGAGCGTCCCCACCGCCGCCGTCGCCACCGTCGGGCTCTTTCCCGGGCCTACGTCCGGCCCCGCCAGCGTTGCGATCACGGCGTTCCCACCCTTCTCGACGCGAACCCGCGCGAGCCTCACGCGTCGTGTCCCATTGCCGACTTCATCCCACGCCAGGAGCACGTCGCCACCCGCTTCCGTCGCCAACTGCGCATGGCCGGGCAGTCCCTTCGCCGGAACACGAACACGCGTCGTGAACGTGCGGGCATCGCTCGACGTCGCGTGATAGAGGACCATCTTCGACGGATCGCCCCCCGCCTCGGGCGTCACCCACGCAACATGCACGCGCTTGGCCCCGTCGACCGCAACCGCCGGACCGTTGTCAGGGCAGCCATCGAAGACCCACCGGTCGTTGCTCACGCGCGTCGGCTCGCCGAACTTCTCCCCGCCGTCACGCGACGCGGCGATGGCGATGTCGCGCTGGTTGCCGGGAAAGACATGGCGCCAGACGACGTAGACGTCACGCCCCGACGACGTCATCGAGGTCTTGCAGCAGTAGCACACGCTGCGCGCAATCGCGCGCGGCGCGGCGCCGCCGAGCGTCGTGGCGTAGAGTTGCGAGTGCCCCGCCATGCGCTCGGATTCCGACATCTCGTCACCCGGTGACGCGTGCGCGTGCGCCCCCATCGGCGCCGCAGTGGAGACCTTCGGCGCGTTAGGCGCCGCCGAGCTTTTGCCGTCGCCCGTCGCGCGCTTCGTCGACGAACGCGCGACCCCTTCCAGTTCGCGATGATCGAGCCAGGCCACGACCACACGTCCCGCGGCATCCACGGCAATCGACTCCCATCCTCGGCTCCCCCCTTCCCCGCTTCCGGGAACGATCGCCGTGGCGCCGAAGCTGCGCGCGCCGTCGCTCGAGCGAGCCACGAGCAGTCGCCACCCCTGCTCTTCCTTGTTGGTCCAGACCACCACGACTTCGGGTTCGCGCCCCCCGCCCGCGCGCGGAACCAGGGCGACGCGCGGCGGCATCTCCGCGTTCACGCGCGCGCGGCCCGGCGTGTCGTTCACACGCACCGGCGCGCTGAACGTGGCCCCGCCGTCGCGGCTCGCCGCGGCATAGATGTCCACCACCCCCGTCCCCGCCGCCGACCACGACACCGCGACGAACCGCCCGCTCGCGGCAATGGACACGTTGTCGCTCGACCGTCCGTCCACGGACAACGACGCGACCCCCGCGCGCGCCTGCGCCGCAACGACGCGCACCTCCCCCGCGGCCAAGACAACCAAGGCAGCCGCCAGCACTGCCCACGCGCGCCTAACGCGCGCCGGCGTGCCCGCGGCCGCCAGCCACACGCCCGACTCAGAACGCATAACGCACGCTCGTGCTGAGGGTTCGCTGCGGGAACGGGTGAAAGAGGAAGTACTTGCGATTCAGCAGGTTGTCGACGCCTAACGTCGCATGCACGTTGTGCATCAGGCGCACATTGGCCACCGCGTCGGCCACGAACCAGCCGCTGAAGCCCTGGTACGTGTTGGGATTCACGTCGGCGTTGTCGAGCGTGGTCCAGAGCGGCCCGCTGTAGCGCCCGGCCAGCGTCACCCCCACGCGCTCCCCCGGCCGGTACGTCGCCACGAAGTTCGCGCGCCAGTCGGGAATGTTGGGGAGATGCTTCCCGATGGCCGCGCTGGCCGGCGCCGTTGCGCTCGCGCGCCCAGACGTGGCGAGCGTGCGGGCATTGAGATAGGTCACGCTCCCCGACAGCTCGAGCCCGCGCACCACGAGGTCGCGCCCGTTGAGCACCAGCTCCGCGCCGCGCGAGCGCACGTGGTCCACGTTGGAGACGTAGGAGTACAGCGTCGACGACCCGGCCACGAGCGGCTTGAACTGCGAGATGATGGCGTCATGCACGTCGTCGTTGAACAGCGCCAGTTGCACGCGCCCGCGCGCGAGCTGGCGCTCCACGCGGAGTTCGCTCGCCAGTACGTTGTCCGGCTTGAGGTTAGGGTCGGGGGAGGTGAACGTCGCCCCCGTCGTCACGAGCTGGTACAGCTCCGCCGCCGTCGCAAAGCGATACGCCTTGCCCAACGACGCCGTCACCTTCCAGTCGCGCGCGCCGTTCCAGGCCAGCAACGCCTTGGGGGAGAACTTGGTCGCCTCGACCTCCGGCTGCCGCACGGTGGTCGCACCATTCACGTTCACGCCGTCGTAGCCGCGCCACGTCTCCCAGCGCCCACCCACCGTCAGGCGCAACGCCGGCGCCAGTTGCCAGGCATCCTGCGCCCACAGCGCGCTGGTCCGCGTCTTCCCGTCGCCGCGGGTGGCAACCCCGGTGTAGGGCTCCCCGCTGGTCCAGTCGGCGGTCGTATACGTCGGGTTCACCAGTTCGTATCGGTCGTGATGCGCACCGAAGGAGACGGTGTGCGCCGCGCTGAGCCCTCCACGGTGCCAAGTCCCCTTGAGGTCGAGCGTCTCCCACCCGGTCCCGCTCAGCACCGCCACCCGGCCGGCCGCCCCGAACGTCGTCCCCGTCGCCGATGCCGACGTGGGGAAGCGCTGCCGGTCGGTGCCGAAGTCGTAGCGCGTCCCCACCACCTCGAAGTCCCAGTCACGGCGCGTGTCGCGACGCACGGAGAGCGACTGCGAGCTGTGGCGCTGCAGCAGGTTGTAGTTCCCGCTGGCAAAGCCCGACTGGCCGGCGAAGGTCGCATCGCCCGAGCGCTGCAGGTAGCTGTCGACGCCAGCGTTGGCGTCGTTCTCCCACCATCCATAGGTGTACGCCGCCCGCACGTTCGGCGTCAGGTCATAGGCAACCTTCGCCTTGGCGTTGGTCATCTGCGAGTGCAGGAGCCCCGAGGCACCAAGGATGTTGGCCGCCGCGTTGAGCTTGTTGAGCCCAGCGACCCCGCCGGTCGTGTTGGCCGGGAACGTGGCACTCGTCACGTAGGTGAGCGGCTGCGAGTGCGAATCCTGGTAGTTGCCGCTCACGACAAACGAGAGCTTGCCGAAGCGATTGCCGAACCGCGCCGACGTCTGCGTCGTCCCGAAGGTGCGGTCGGTACCATACAGGGAGAACGCCTGCCACGCCTGCCCCTGCGTGACGCTCCCCTCGAAACGTTCCGGCATGCGCGTCGTGATCTCCATGACGGCCCCCATGGAGTTCCCCGCGTAGGCGGCCGAGAACGGACCGTACATCATGTCGATGCGCGCGATTTCCTCCGGCGCCACGAGCCCCCAGCGCGGACCACCGATGGTGTTGTTGTTGGCGATGAGCGCGGTGAGCGGAACACCATCGGCGTAGATGAGCGAGCGCGCGCTGGAACTCACCCCCCACGTGCGCGTGGCCATCACCGCCTGCGTGTCGCCGTTGTTGCGCTTCCTGATGAAGACGCTGGGGAGGTACTTCACCGCATCGGGCGTGTCGACGAGGTTGACGGTCTCACGCACCCGTTGCGCGGTGATGCTGGCGGTAACCGGAAGCGTTAGGCGCGTGATGGCCGCCCTGGTATCGCGCTCGGCGGTCACGCGCACGCCGGCAATCGTGGTCGCCGAATCGCGCGTGGCCGCGCTGTCGCGCCCAGCAGAGGTGGGGCGCTGTGCATCGAGGTCGCGAGCGCCGCTGGCCATCAGCGCGAGCGCGACGCTCACGGTAGGAAGCAGAATGGAACGCATGATCGAAGTCGATCCGGAAGGTGAGGGGAACGGACGACATCGCACCTCGCCGGACAGCCGGGATGCAGCGGATCGCGCCTGCCATATGCACGCGCCCGCGCGATCTCGGGCCGTCGCCGGGATCGATCGTCGTCACCTGATGATGTGGGAGCTGCCTGCCGGCGCGCCGGTGCCGCGTTAGGCGCGCACCAGTGCTCGGCGGTACTCAGGCGCGGTACTCAGGCGACGATCGGGGGACCGTTCGCGAAGGGGAGGGTGTGGTCGCGCCACTCCCGCGACTCGGCGCGCTGCACCACCGGCGCGACAGCGTCCTCATGCACCTCGCGCGCGACGGCCACCTCGACCACCGCGGGGGTCGTGACCGGCGCGGCGGTGCAGCACTGTCCCAGGCACGTGCAGCAGCCGTGCGTGGCATCGCCCGATGGCGCGTCAGCGAGCGCAGCCGCCGATGCATGCGCGGCCGGTGTGGTGTGCGCGCCCTGCGCGCCATGCGCCCCATGCGCCCCATGCGCCCCATGCGCCCCATGCGCCCCATGCGAGGCCGACGTCGACGTCGCGAGCGGCTCCCCGTGCTGCGCGCTCGCCGCCGCGTTCCCATGCATCGCGCACGCGAGGATTCCCGCCGGCTCTATGAGCGCCGTGGCAAACCATACTCCCCACAGCAGCGTGAGGACGCGAATCCAGACCGGGCGATGCATGAATCAAGTTTATCCTGCGCGCTCCCCCCCGGTAGGGTCAACTCACCTATCGAGAGGGATGCTGCAGCGAGTCGTCCCTACTTCGGCCACCCCGACTGCGGGAGCCCGCCAGTGATTCTCAGCGCGTTGCCGAAGTACACCTTCTTCAGCACCGCATCTGGCAGGTCGATCCCGTACAGCTTCCAGAAGGCGTGGTACGGGCGGTAGTAGTCGAAGTAGTCGTCACGCGTCTCGAAAACGCGCCAGTAGTATGGATACTCCTCGGGCTGGAACGAGTCCTTCCCGAAGAGGATGCGGTCCTGGTACTTGATGAAGAAATCGTGCGCGGCGCGCGGCTGCCTGGCGATGTCGTACAGCACCGCTCCCACCTCGGTGAGGAGGTTGGGATTGGCGTCGAACATCTTCCCCAGTCGCTCCAGGTCGTTGGCGTGCCACCCCATGTGCGCAATCACGAAGGTCGTCTTCGGGTTGCGCTTGATCATGTTGTCGCGCTCGGTCATCAACGTCTCGAACGACGGATACTGATCGGCGGGGTAGCGTCGCCCGGGAAAGAGGGCGAGTTCGAGCCAGCGCTCGTTGTTGTAGTCGATCGTCTCCCAGAACTCCTGCGGGTCGGCGGTGTGAACGAAGACGGGGATCCTGAGTCGCGCCGCCGCCTGCCACACCGGGTCGAGCGCCGGATCGTCGATCGACAGGCGTGAACCATCGGCCTTCCTGGTCGACAGCCCCAGCCCCTTGCCGATTTCCCCCACGCCGACAGCGCCAGCTGCAACGTCGGCCTCCAGTTGCGCCACCGCCTTCTCCGCCCACCCCGGCCCCACGCCCCGGAAGTCGATCCCGGTCAGGATGCGCACGCGGTCCTTCATGCGCGGCGACGACTGCACGAGGGCTATCTGCCGCTTGAGCGACTCGCCAGAGACGTTGTTGGCCGCTACCATCACGCGCACGTTGAGCGCGTCGAGATCATCGCCGAGCTGGTTCAATCCCTCAGGCGAGGAGAGCTGCGACGTGGGATGACCGTGGTAGTCGATGGCGGGAAACTTCGCCTTCGGCACCTTGTGCGCCACGGTCTTGAGCGTGTTCCTCGGTCGATAATCGAGGATGCTCGGCGGCGGCATGGTGGGCGCCTGGCAGTTGCGCGGACGCACCTCGGTCATCCCGGGCGGACAGTGTTCACCCGGCTGGATCGGCGTCCCTTGTCGCCCCGGCGGTCCCTGGGCAGCGAGGAGCGCGGGGACGAGGAGCGACGAGATGAAAGCCGCCGAAACGGCGCGAGGGATCGCGAGACGCATGAGGGGGTCCGAGCGGGTGAAGGAAGAAATCTGTACCCGTGCGAGCAACCTCGCGATCCGTGCTACGCCCGCGCCGCGGCGCCCCTTGGTTCGGGAGCCTACCTCGGCGCGCCCCCCGACTCCGGCATCGCCACCGTGAGCAGGAAGGTCACCCCCGTCGCACTCGTCACCGCGTGGCGCACGTGCGCCCCCACCGTCACGATCGAGCCGGGCCCCAGGTCGTAGCCGGTGTCGTCGACCGTGAAGTGCATCGTCCCTTCGATGGGTTGCACCGTGATGGGGCCGGCCGCCGCGTGCTCGGGGAGCACGCCACCCGGAGCCAGGGAGATGAGCGTGAGGCGCAGCGCCCCGCTCTTGAGGATGGTGCGGGCGGTGCGGCCGTGCTTGTCGGGAAGGAGCGCGTGCATTTGCGCGTGCTCGTGCTCGAGGTCGAGGACGAGCGCTTCCCCGTCGAGCGGGCGATCGAGCGATGACATGCGGATAACCGGGGGGAGGGGTTGAGTCGTTAGGCCTGCGCGCGCGCAGGGCCCGCGCGCTTGATGAACACGTGCACACGGTTCTCGCCAAGCTTCTGCACGTCGTACGAGAAGCCCTGCTCTTCCAGTCGCGGCAGGAGCATCATGGGGACGCGCGCGTTGACCTGCACGAGCGTCACCTCGTCGGGGAGGTCGCGGAGCGCGGCCAGCGTGTACGAGAGCGGCTCCGGCGGCTCCATCCCGCGCACGTCGAGCACAGGCGTTGCGCGATAGAACCAGATCATCCAGTCGTCAGGCGCCAGTTGCTCGGTGTAGTGCGCCAGGCCGTGCCTCGTCATGACGGAATAGAGCGGGACGGGCTCGAAGATCGCGCGCACGCAGAGCGCCCCACCCTCCTGCACCTCGCCCCGTGCCGCCATGAGCCGTGCGAACGGTTCGCGCCCCTGGCGCAGGTCTTCGCGCACATCGCACTCGACGACTTTCGATGGATCCACGACTTGCAGCGCCAACGGCAGGTCATCTCGTAACAGGTTCATGGCCGACCCTCCTGGATCAGGCCCGGGTGCCATGCGGGCTCCCACACCAACGTGGGAACGACGCGCGTGACTCCAGGGACGCGCGAGATCGCCTGGACGATCCCGGACGTGATGTGTGCCCTCATGGGGCAATGGCGTGTCGTGAGGGTATAGGTGACGCCCACCGCCCCGTCAGCAGCAACAGTGACGTCGTAGACGAGCCCCATCGTGCGCACGTCGAGCCCCACCTCGGGGTCTATCACCGTGGACAGCGCGTCGAGCACCCCCTGCTCGAGCGCGGTGGGGAGAGGATCACTCATGAACGTTCCTTCACGGACGTACTCTCACGGACGTTTTCTGAAGAGCGCCACCACCTGAATGCTGGTCACCAGCGCACCCGCGGCAAAGAGGGCAGCGCCTGTACGAACGCCCAGCGTGATCCCCATGGCGGCGCTGGCGACCAGCACCACGCTCCCGCTCGCATAGAGCCACGCCGCGCTCCACGCCCCCCGGGCCGAGTAGAGCTCGCCAACCCTGGGCAACGGTCGCGTCCCCGCCAGCGGCCCGAAGCGGTGATTCCACACCAGGAACGGGACGATCTTGTAGAAGTGCGCGGCCACGAAAGCGCTCACGCTGGTGAGCACCAGCGCCACATACGCCACCTGCACGCGCGGCGGCGCGAGCCCCGCCACGGTGACGAGCGCAAGCGGCAGCGCAACGCCGAGGCCGGTGAGTGCCACCGCCGCGAGTCGCATCCCCACGTCCAGCGCCTTGCGGAAGCGATGCGCGTAGTACTCGCGCACCTGCAGGAGAAAGGCAACCACGCCGCTGACGATGAGGACGGCGGGGAGCCAGCGCCCGGCGATGGGGACGTGATGCAGTACCGCCAGTGCGCCCGCCCCGGCAGCCGTGAGGCGCACCGCCCAGGGCGCGTAGCGATCGCTCCCGCCATGGCTCAGCAGGAACATGGGGAAGAGGCGCTGCGACACCCCAATGATCGACAGCAGGACCCAGCCGGCCAGCGCGATGTGCAGGTGCGCGCCGAGCGCGATGGGGCGCGCCACGCCCAGGAAGGCAAGGCGCAGGTTGGCGCTCAGCGCGGCGCCCAGCACCAGCGTCACGACGAGGAAGACCAGCGCGCACGCCAGCGCCAGCCAGAGCGGGTCGCGCGTGGTGGCTCGGCGCAGCGTGACCGCCGCGTTGGCCACGAACAGCGTCGCCCCCGTCACCAGCGCCACCACCCCCGCCAGGAGCAACGTCTGGCGATCCAGCGCCAGCCCAACCGTGAAGGCCAGCACCCCCGGGGCATAGCAGGCAAAGCTCACATGGGCCAGGCGCTCCGATGCGATGGGAACGCCCACGGCAACCGGGAGAAACTGGTACATCGCCCCCATGATGGAGGTCGTGAGCCACCCCAAGGTGACGCAATGGACCACCGCCAGCACCTGGTGCGCCGAATAGCCGCCCACGGCGAGCATCGGCGCCTGCCACACCGCGCCAACGCCGGCCAACACGAGGAAAACCAGCGCCGTGGCGAAGTGCTCGCCCGGGAGGAGGAAGCGTGGTCCGCTGGTCACCGAAACTGGAGGCGACACGGGAGCCGATGCGGGTGTCGCTTTGGGAACCGCCGACACGCCGCGCCTACGGTGTGGCCAGAAGCTCTCGCATGCGGTCGATCCCTCCATCGAGGCGCGCCGTCAGGCGGCCATTGGCGGCGACGAGGAAGGCCACCGCCGCATGCGAGATGTCGCCGGTGGCTCCGTCACGGGCACGTCCAATTCCCCATCCATCGAGTACGGCCGTCACCTCGTCCACGCTCCCGCTCAGCACCTTGTCGCCCGCATCCATGCTCCACTGCTTGGCGATGTGCGGGAGCCGTTCGGGGACGTCGCGCCACGGATCGAGCGTGACGACCACGATGGGCACTTCGCGCGTTGCCTGCGCTCTCGCCTCGCGAAGCTGGTGCACCAGCGTGGGGCACACGTCGGCACAGTGCGCAAAGGCGAAGGTGACGATGACGGGCGTCCCCTTGGCCTGCGCCAGGTCGAAGCGCCCCCCCGTCTGGTCGGTGAGGACCAGCGGCGGCGCCTCGAGGTCGAGGCGCGGCACCGGCTGCGCCGCGGCGTTCACGTCGAAGGCGGCGGGCCCCGCGAGGTCGAGTGCGCCCAGCACCCGCTGCGCGGCCAGCACGCCCCCCCACGCCAGGGCGCCTAACGTCGACAGCATCGCCACCTTCCCCCACCCGCGCGCGGCCAGCCACGCGAGGTCGCTCCGCAATGCCTTTCCCCACACGGCCATGAGCGTCCCGATCATCCCGATGGGTTCGCCGATGAGGAGCACCCAGCCGCCCGCCGACGGGAGGCCGGAGCCTACCGATCCGAAGCAGGCGGCGCGCGTGCGCACCACCCACGCCGGCGGCGCCTGTCCCAACGGCATCAAGGCCAGCGCCCACCACCCGGCAGTGATCACCAGGAGGAGCGCCAGCGTCACGACCGCGATGCCACGCCCGGGAGTCCTTCCCCGGGCGCGCGCATCGACCGTCGTCTGTTCGAGTGTTGCTACCCGACCTTCCACAGCACGCTCAGGAGCTTCCAGTTGGTGAAGTAGTACACCACGAACGCCGCGAGGAAGATGCCGACCAGCGCCATGGTCCCCGGCGTCGGCCCGATCCAGCTCGGGTTCTCGCGATGCAACCGCTCGTTGACCTCATCCACGTTGGCGGGATGCACCGGCGGATTGGTCAACCCCTGCGGCACGCCGGCCACGGCCCGCCCCGGGACGATCTCCCCCAGCGGCTCACCGAAGAATACCGACTTGACCGCGATCGCGATGAACAGAAGTGCACCGGTCACCGCCATGATCCCGCCAATGCCCATCACGGCAAGGACGAGGTCGACGGCCGGGTTGAACTGCACGCTGAACGGCGCCTGCGAGAACGAGATGTCCCAGTGCCGCCGCGGAACCCCGAACGAGCCGGCAAACGTCATCCCCATGGAGAGCAGGAGCATCCCGATGGCGAAGAGATACGGCTGGATCTTCGCCGCTCCCCAGAACGCAACCTTGCGACGGAAGACGAGCGGGAGGAGGTAGTACGTCGCCGCCATGAACGCCATCGCCGTCCCGCTCACCACCGTGGCATGGAAGTGCCCCGGGATGCGCATGGTGTTGTGCGCGATGATGTTGATCTGCTCGGTCCCGATGGTCACGCCGGTGATCCCTCCCACGAAACCGAAGACGACGACGGAGAAGACCATGCCGCTGAAGCCCGGGTCGCCCCACGGCGCGCGCCGCAGCCAGCCAAACAGCCCCTGCGTGTAACCGCGCAGTCGCATCCCGAGCTCCATCCCCGCCGGAACCGTGAAGCCGTGGATCATCGACGCCAGCACCGCCATGTACATGAAGTACGACGTGTTCACCACCTTCCACGCCGGCCCGAACCCCGGATCGACCAGGAGATGGTGCGCCGACGCCATGGAGATGAACAACACGTAGAGCACGAACGCCGAGCGGCTCACCTTCTCGTTGAGCACCACGCCGCCCACGGTAAGCGCCGAGAGCATGTACCACACCGCCACCATCGCCGCGACGTTGATCTGCTGCGAGGAGTGACCAAGCGCCCACCAGATCATGCGATAGATCTGCGGATCGACCGACTTGATCACGCCGATGGACCAGAGGAAGGTCGGGATGTAGATGATGGCACCGTGCAGGAGCGTGATCACGGCGATGATCGCCGCGGTCATTGCGCCGTACACCACCAGCGGCAGCGACCCCTCATACGTCTTCTCGCGCTTGGCGATCACCAGCGTGGCAAAGAACTGCGCCACGACCAGCAGCGCCCCAACCGCGAACAGGATGATGCCAAGGTAGAAGATCGGGTGCGCCTTGAGCGGCGGATACGATGTGAAGAGGACGTCGGCCTTGCCACTCCACTGCATCCACTCGACCAGGATCGTCCCCAGGAGCATCAACCCGAAGTTCACCCACCCCAGTTTGGGATTGGCCGGCCGCGCATTGAGCAGCGCGGTCGAGGTGAACCAGAGCACCGCCATCTCGAAGTAGATGATGAAGAAGATGAGCATGTTCATCCCGTGCACCCCGAGGATGCGGTAGTACCACACCGCGGGGAGGAGATGCACGGCCTGCCAGCGCGTGAGCACCAGCAGGAGGGCCGCGATCGCGCCAATGAGGAGCGAGACGACGGCGACGACGGCGTTGGCCTTGACGAGCGCCTCTGCCTGACGATGGATGCGGCGGCCGGTGAACGCGCAGGTACGGAACGCGTCGGCCGCGCCGGATGCTGTCAGCGTGGCGCTCATGGGGTGGCTCCGTTGCCCAGGCGGGCGTTGGCGTTGTCACTCACGCGTTGGCCCGCCTTGTCGAGCACGATCACGCGTCCCACCATCGTGTGGTGGCCAATACCGCAGAACTCGTTGCAGATGATGCGGAAGTCACCCGAGGCCGTGGGCGTCACCTCGAGCGCGTAGTCGTAGCCGGGAACGATCTGGAAGTTCACGTTCAGCGGATACAGGCTGAAGCCGTGGTTCACGTCCAGCGCCGACAGGTGCAAACGGTACGTCTCGCCCTGCGTGAGCTGCAGGATGGGATACCACTGGAAGGTGAGCGCGGTCATGTACACGTCGCTCCCAGCCGGCGGCTGCACGATGGGGAGCCCGCGGTCGGTCCCCACCTGGTATTGCTTGGCAAACTCCTGCGTGCGGGCATAGAACGCCCGCGGCTCCACCCGGCGCCTGATCCCCGACGGGTTCTGCCCGCCGCGCCAGTGCCACAGCGGCATCATGGCAAACAGCACCATGCACCAGGCGAAGGCAATCGCCACCCACACCTTCTCGGCCTTGTGCGCCGGCTTCCACCATACGCCGGGGGCCGCATCCAGTCCGGTATGAACCTTGGTCAGCATGCTCCCCTCACGGTAAGGTGCCTTGCGGCATCGACAGGATCTCCCACATCCCCCACCCGGTGTAGACGATGAACATCACGACGATGCCAAGCGCCAGCAGCAGGAACACATTGTCGAAGAGCCGCTGCATCAAGGGCGGCGACTCGTCAGGCGGTGACGCATGATCGGACACGGAGGACCTCGGGGAGGAAGGTGGTACGGCAGGGACTAGCCACGGCGCGTGCGCGTGGCGGGAGACTGCTTCACGGCGGCCTGCTTCGCGGACGCCCGCGCGGCAGGCGACTGCTTCGAGGGGGTGGTCTTGGAGGGGGATGACCTGGCGGCAGCCTTCTTCGCGCCGGCGCGCGACGCCGCCGGCACACCGGGCGTGGGGCCGCGCGTGGGGACACGATGCTCGTGCAACGCGAGGTCGTGCCGCGGCGCCATGGCCGGCTGCTCGGCGATCTCGCCCAGCAGGTCGGCGATCGTCGTGCGCCGGAAGAACTCGCGCTGCGCATGCGAGATGGCCTCCCAGCGCGGATGCGCCGAGCAGGGGTTCTTCCAGCCGCAACTCGTGCGCCCCAGGATGCACTTGCTCTCCTCGACGTCGTCGAAGGGAGCGGCCACATCGCCCAGCGTGAGGTCGCGCGCCGCGCGTGCAAGGCGAAAGCCGCCGCGCGGACCGCGCCCGGATGTGAGCACCCCCGCGCGCGCGAGAGCATGCAGCGTCTTCGAGAGATAGTTGCGCGGAACGCGCAGGTCGGCGGCAATGGCGTCGACCGGCACGGGATAGTTGGTCCCATGTTCGGCGACGTACAAGACCGCGCGCAAGGCGTATTGCGTGGTGCTGCTCAGCGGCATGCGGGTTCGGCGAGTGCGACGAGCGGAGCGAGTGTGGCGGCGGCGGGTGCAGCGGGGTCGGGCTGCGTTGCATTTATCATGTGAATATGATAAACTCGCCGCAAGAGGGACTTCACCCCGCCGCAATGCTGTCGGCCGTGGCACGGTCCCCGTCCACTCGCCCAGCTGGCATGCGGTCGCTCGAACGCTCCGCCCTTCGCCTCGTCCGCGCTCTCGACAGCGCGTGTCATCGCCTGCTTGGATGGCGCTACAACCCGCTGCACCAGAGCGGCGCCATCGCAGTCGCCCTCCTCACGGTCCTCATCGTCACCGGGCTCTACCTGCTCATCTTCTATAGAGTGAGCGCCCCCTGGGAATCGGTGGCTCGCCTGCAGGCCGACCCCTTCATCGGGCGATGGATGCGCGGCGTACATCGCTTTGCCTCCGATGCGCTCGTGGTGGCAATCGTCGCACACGTCATCCGCCTTTTCGCGCAGGCGCGCAGTTGGGGGCCGCGCACGCTGGCGTGGGTCTCCGGCGTCGTCCTCCTCCTCCTCTTATTCACGAGCGGGTGGACAGGATTCGTGATGGTGTGGGACACCTTCGGCGCCCAGCTCGCCCTCGCCGGCGCGCGCCTGCTCGATGCGCTCCCCGTCCTCTCCGAGCCGGTGTCGCGCACCTTCGCCGGCGATCGCCCCATCCCCTCAGCCTTCTTCTTCCTCAACCTCTTCCTGCACGTCGCCCTCCCACTCGGCGCCGGCGCCGGCATCTGGTTGCACGTCTCGCGCATTGCGCGCCCCACGCTCCTCCCGCCGCGCCCGTTGCTCTGGGGGATGATCGGCGGTCTCGTGGCGCTGGCGCTCCTCCTCCCCGCACCGCTCCCGCCGCACGCCGATCCGTTCGTCGTACCGTCAGAGGTCCCGCTCAACCTCTTCTATGCGTTCTGGCTCCCGCTCGCCGCCAAGCTTCCGGTGTGGGGGGCGTGGAGCGGAGCCGTGGGCACGTTCGTCTTGCTCCTGCTGGTGCCGCGCCTAACGCGGCGCCCACGCGAGGGCTCGTTCGCACCCAGCGTGGTCGATCCGCGCCTGTGCACCGGCTGCAACCAGTGCCCGCAGGATTGCCCGTGGGAAGCGATCACGATGCGCAAGCGCGACGACGATCGCCCCACGCTCGTGGCGCACGTCGATCCCGCGTTATGCGTGAGCTGCGGCATCTGCGCCGGCTCGTGCGCGCCGATGGGCGTGGGACCACTGCATCGCACTGGGCGCGACCAGATTTCCGACATTCGCGTGCTGGCGCGCGACATCTTGCATGTCACCTCGCGCCCGCAGGTGCTGGCCATCTGTTGTGAGAACGCCGCGCCGGCGCAGCTCGATGCGCTGCGTCGCGAAGGGGCGGTGGTGCAAGGCGTGCCATGCAGCGGCAACCTGCACTCGTCGGTGGTGGAGCTTGCGCTGCGCGGTGGAGCCGCCGGCGTGATCGTCTTCTCCTGTCCGCCGCGCGACTGCCGCGGGAAGGAGGGACCGCGTTGGCTGGAGGAGCGCCTGTACAACGAGCGCGAAGCCGAGCTGCAGGCACGCGTCGACCGTCGCCGTGTGTCCACCGCCATCATGGTCATCGGCGACCAGGCGGCTACGCTCACCGCGTTCCGCGACTTCCGCGATTCGCTCCTGCCATTGGGAATCGTTGCACCTGAGGAGCTGGAAGACCCCGACGCGCTGTGCGAGCCCGTCCCACCTGCCGCCACCAAGGAGGGGAGATGAGCCCCACTCCCGCCCGCGCGGTCGCCGTCGGTGCCGCCAGCGTCCTCTTTCTCGTCGCCCTGCGCGCCGCCTCCTTCATCCCCACCACCGATGCGCGCGGCGACTCGGCGTGGGTGCGCCTGAGTTGGAGCGCGCGCCCGGAGCGCGTGGAGCATTGTCGCCGCCTCTCGGACGAGGAGCTGGAAGCGCGGCCTGCGCACATGCGCCTTCGCTTCGAGTGCGAGGGGCGCTTTGCGCGCTACGAATTGCGACTGACGGTTGACGATTCCGTCGCCGTGCGCGACGTGGTGCAGGGCGACGGGCTGCGCCACGACCGCCCCATGCACGTGCTGCGCGAGCACGCGCTCCGCCCCGGCGAGCGGCACCTGCTGGTCACGCTCGCTCGCCTGGACTCGGCCACCGCCACGGCGCAGGACTCCATTGCCGGGACCACCGGCGTCACCGGCGAGCAAGTGCGCCCGGGCGCTGAGTCGGACACCGTGCTGGGTGAACGCGAGGGGCGGGAGCGGGAGGAACGCGCCCGCCGGGCCGCCGAGTCGATTCCGGCGCGCCTTTCGCTCGACACCACGATTACACTTGGGGCGGGGCGCGTCGTCCTCGTCACGTACGACGGCGCGCGCCGCGTGCTCGTGGCGCGGACCGGGAGTGCGAGCCCGTGACCTCGATCCGTCCCTCGATCGACTCCGCGCCCGGCGTTGCGCACACACCGTGGCGCACGACCAGCGTTGAAGACATCGACGTGACCTACATCCCCTCTGCCGCCAACGATCGCGCCGTGAGGCGGTGGCTGTATGCCACCATGTTGTCCGTCCTCGCCGTCCTCGTCGTCGGCGGGATCACGCGACTCACCGAGAGCGGGCTTTCGATCACCGTCTGGAAGCCCATCACCGGCGTCCTCCCCCCGCTCTCCGAGTCGGCGTGGGAGCATGCGTTCGCGCAGTACCAGCAGATCCCCGAGGCGCAGACCGTTCACGCCGGAATCACGCTCCAGAAGTTCAAGTCGCTCTTCTTCTGGGAGTGGGCGCACCGCCTGGTGGCGCGCCTGGTGGGGCTCGTCATCGCCGTTCCGTTCTTCGTCTTGTTGCTGCGCGGGCGCATTCGCCCGTCGCTGCGGCTGCGCATGGCCAACCTGCCGCTCCTCGTCACGTTGCAGGGGGCCATGGGGTGGTACATGGTGCAGAGCGGGCTGTCGGAGCGGACTTCGGTGTCGCAGTACCGCCTAACGGCACACCTGGCGCTGGCCGTCGTCATCTATGTCGTGGCGGCGTGGACCGCCTTTCGTCTGCTTCCCGCCAGCGAGGGCGACGCCGCGGCCACCGATCACACCGAACCCAACGGCGGCGCGCTGGCGCTCTCGGCGCTCGTCTTCGTCGTCATTCTCAGTGGCGGATTCGTGGCCGGGCTCGATGCGGGGCTGGTGTACAACACCTTCCCGCTGATGGGGGGGAGCGTACTTCCGCCCACGTATGGCGACCTGACGCCGATGTGGCGCAACTGGTTCGAGAACCCGGCCGCGGTGCAGTTCCATCACCGCACGCTCGCGCTCGTGACGCTTGGGCTCGCGCTCTGGTATGCGTGGCGGCGCCGGTCGGCGCTCGCCGACGCCAAGGCGCGTCAAGCGTGGGGCTTCGTGCAGCTGGCGGCGGCGGTGCAGGTGTCGCTGGGGGTGGCGACGCTTCTGCTTCACGTCCCGATATCGCTGGCGGCGCTGCACCAGGCTGGGGCGCTGGGGTTGCTGACGGCGACGCTGTATGCGGGGGCGCGGGATGGGGTGGCGGTACCGCGTGCCGCCCGCACTACCGCTATCGAGGGCGCCGCGGCCAATTGAGCGAGGCGTGATCGCACGTCATCTTCGTGTAGTGCCGTTCGCTACACGATGGACGTTCGACCGCTGACACGCTCCCATGCCCCTCGTCGCACACTCCTCGCTCCCCTCCTTCGACGACCTGCGCCACGCCGGCCATGAGGTGCTGTCGCTGGACGGTGCGCTCCACCAGGACATCCGCGAGCTGCACATCGGGCTTCTGAACATGATGCCCGACGCCGCGCTCCGCGTCACCGAGCGCCAGTTCCTGCGCATGGTGGGGAACTCCAACAAGATCGTGCAGATGTACGTGCACCTGTTCACGGTCCCGGGCATCGAGCGCAACGCGGAGACGCGCGCGTACATCGACCGGCACTACACCACCTTCGACGCGCTGCGCACCGAGGGGCTGGACGCGCTCATCATCACCGGCGCCAACGTCGCCAACCCGGCGCTCGACGAGGAACCGTTCTGGCAGCCGCTCGAGGACGTCGTCGAGTGGGCATCGGAGCACGTGACGTCTGTCCTCTGCTCCTGCCTTGCCACGCACTCCCTCCTCAAGCACCTCCACGGGATCGACCGCGTCCTGCTGCCGGCCAAGCGCTGGGGGGTGTACGACCACCGCGTGACCAGGCCGGGGCACCCCCTGCTGCGCGACGTCAACACGCGCTTCAACGTCCCGCATTCCCGGAACAACGACATCGACCGTTCGCAGTTCGAGCGGGCCGGACTCACCGTGCTCGCCGAGAGCGCCGATGGCGGCGTGCACCTGGCGGTGAGCGCCGATCAGTTCCGTGTCGTCTACTTCCAGGGGCATCCCGAGTACGACATCAACTCCCTGCTCAAGGAGTACGTCCGCGAGGCGCACCGCTGGTTCGCCGGCGAGCGTGACGACGTTCCCCCGTACCCCGAGCACTACATCTCCGAGGCAGCCGCCGTCGTCATCGAGCGATGGTGGGAAAAGGCGCGCGCGGCACATCGCTCGGGCGCGCCGCTCCCCAACTTCCCGGAGCAGGACGTGGTGCAGCTCC
Source organism: Gemmatimonadaceae bacterium (assembly GCA_020852815.1). Classification (NCBI taxonomy): domain Bacteria; kingdom Pseudomonadati; phylum Gemmatimonadota; class Gemmatimonadia; order Gemmatimonadales; family Gemmatimonadaceae; species Gemmatimonadaceae bacterium. The sequence continues at coordinate 47,965 of JADZAN010000012.1, forward strand.
TGGACAACACCTGGGGCGACAGCGGCAAGGCGTTCTTCAACAACTGGCTCGGCGCCGTCTACAAGCTCACCCACCGCGACCGCGGGCGCGTCTTCGACGACGGCGTGGACCCCGAGGATCCGTTGGGACTCCTCAAGCGCGGCGACGCGCCGTGATGGCCTGATACCGCGCGGCTACCGGGACGCGACAAGCGCCTGGTCCAGATCCGCGATCACGTCCTCGATCGCCTCCAGCCCCACCGACACCCTAACGAGTCCCGGCGTGATGCCCACCGCCAATCGCTCGGCTTCGCTGAGTTTGGCGTGCGTGGTTGATGCCGGATGCGTCGCGATCGTCCTCGTGTCGCCCAGGTTCGCCGTCAGCGAGCACAGGCGGAGCGCGTTGAGGAAGCGGCGTCCCCGGTCGATCCCACCCTTCACCGTGAACGCCACCAGCCCGCCCCCCGCCGACATCTGCAGGCGAGCGACGTCGTACTGCGGATGCGACGGGAGGAAGGGATAGCGCACCTGCTCCAGGTCCGGGCTGCTTTCCAGGTGTTGCGCGACCGCCAGCGCGTTCGCCGAGTGACGCTCCATGCGCAGCGAGAGCGTCTCCAGGCTCTTGGAGAGCACCCACGCATTGAACGGCGAGAGTGCGGGCCCCGTGCTGCGGCAGAAGGCGTAGATCTGCTGGATGAGATCCTCGCGCCCCACCACCACGCCCCCCATCACCCGCCCCTGCCCGTCGATGAACTTGGTCGCCGAGTGTACCGAGAGGTGCGCCCCGTACCTAAGCGGTTGTTGCAGCACTGGAGTCGCCATGCAGTTGTCCACCACGAGCAGCACCCCCCGCGCCGCCGCGAGTGCGCCCAGCGCCTCCAGGTCCGCGATCTCCAGCCCCGGATTCGTCGGCGTCTCCACGTAGATCATGCGCGTGGCCGGCGTGATCGCCCTCTCCCACCCTTTGGTCCCGTCGGCGACGTCAACGTAGGTGTGCGTGATCCCGAAGCGGGGCAGGATCTTCGTGAGGATCGTGTGCGTCGACCCGAAGATCGCGCGCCCCGAGACGATGTGGTCTCCCGTGCCGAGTAGTCCTGCGAAGGTGGCAAAGACCGCCGCCATCCCCGTGGCCGTGGCGTAGCCTGCCTCCGCGCCCTCGAGCTGGCACATCTTGTCGACGAACTCCGTGACGTTCGGGTTCGTGAAGCGGGAGTAGATATTGCGTTCGATCTCGTCGGCGAACGCGGCGCGCATCTCTTCGGCGTCGTCGAAGACGAACGAGGAGGTGAGGTAGACGGGGACCGAGTGCTCCTTGTGGGGGGAGCGGTCGGCCTGGGTGCGGATGGGGGGGGTGTTGTTAGGCATGCGGTGGGGTGTTCGATGGGAGTGAAGGTATGCGAGCGGCCGCTACCATGTCCGCGCGCTTGGCGGCGTCCACCGCGACTGTCGGCAACGTGTAGTTGGTGGGGCGGCACCATCGAAGGCATCACCGGCGACGCCACGATCGCCGTGCTCTCCATCCCGCGTAGTGCACGACTACTCCTGCACCACCCGCGGCTTCAACGTCTTCCCAATCGCCCCGATCCCGGCGTCCGACAGCTTCCGGTCGAGCGCCGGAATGTCCTCGTTGACCATCGCCTCGGCCCGCGCCTTGAGCGCCGCCCACGTCTTGTCGAGTTCCACCCGACGGTCCTTGGCGGGCTGGTTCACCTGCGGGCGCTCGCTCTCCGTCTGGTTCAGGAGGAAGATGTAATGCGCGGTGAACTTCTGCGGGAAGTTCTCCACGTCGTCGTAGACCTTCGTGCGGCGCTGGACCATCTCCTCGTCCCACGTCTTGAGCTTCGCAAGGAGCGCCTCGCCCTCGCGCCTGATGGCGGCGTATGCGTCGCCGGCTGGCAGCTCCGCGAGCACTGCCGTCAGCCGCTCCTGCGTCGGGTTCAGCCGGTTGACCGTCTCGTGCATCTGGGTGAATTCGCGCTCCATCGCCGACATGAAGGCGTCGTACTCCGCATAGCCCGCAGCATCCGTCGCGACCAGTGGGTTCGCGAGGATCGCCGCCTCGGTCGTGACGGTCCTGCTCCCCATGGTCAGCGCGAAGCGATACGACCCCGGCGACGCCTTGTGCCCACGGTAGTTCGCTTCCATGTGCAGACCGGGCACTCCCGGTAGCGTCGCATGACGGAGATCCCAGACGATGCGGTTGAGCCCCGTGGCGGTTGCGAGCACCGGATCGGACGGCGGGGCGCTCGCCCACTTCTTCGCCGTCGTGTCCTGCTTGGACGAGTAGCGGCGCACGAGCGCCCCCGCCGCGTTGCGCACCTCGAGCGTCACGCTGTCGCTCTTCTCCAGCTTCGGCAGCCGGTAGTACAGCACGATGCCGCTTGCCGGGTTCACGCCGCGCGTTGGGTTGGCACCGGTGAATTCCTCCTTCGAGTCATCCAGCTCGCTCCCACTGTTCGTCAGCACCACATCCGCCGGACGATAGAGCGCCAACTCTTGCCCCTCGGCGCGATACTGCCGAAGCAGCGCCAGGTCGTCCAGCACCCAGAGGCCGCGCCCCGCGGTCGACGCGATCAGGTTGCCGCGATGGATCTTGAGGTCGGTGATCGGCGTGACGGGCAGGTTGCGCTGGAACGGCGCCCACTCCTTCCCGCCGTTCCACGAGACGTAGAGACCCAGCTCAGTCCCCGCGAAGAGCAGGTCCCGCCGCACGTCGTCCTCGCGCACCACGCGGGTGAACGCGTTAGGCGAGATCCCCGTGTTGATGCGCGTCCACGTCTGCCCGTAGTCCGTCGTCTTGTAGAGCCCAGGCGTGTGGTCGTTGAACTTGTAGCGCGTCGTCGCGATGTACGCCGTCCCCTTGTCGAACGGTGACACCTCGATGGCATTGATCAGGCACTCGGCGAGCCCCGCGGGGGTCACGTTCTTCCATGTCGCCCCGCCGTCGCGCGTGAGGTGGACCAGTCCATCGTCGCTCCCCGTCCAGATCACGCCGCGCTCGTGCGGCGACTCCGCCACGTACGCCAGCACGCCGTAGTTCTCGGCCCCCACGCCTTCATTCGTGTAGGGGACGCCGGCCTTGCCTTGCTTCTCCTTGTCGTTCCGCGTCAGGTCGGGGGAGACTTCCTTCCACGTCTTGCCGAGGTCACTCGTCTTGAGCAGGAGCTGCGCGCCGTGATAGAAGGTGTTGGGCTCATGCCTGCTCCAGATGACCGGCGCGTTCCAGTTGTAGCGGTACTTCATGTCCTTCGCGTCCATGCTCTGGTACTGTATCGGCGCCGCCATGATGCTCGTCCCCACGTGCGCCTTCGTATCCAGCACGTCGATCGTCCCCGCGTAGCTCCCGCCCAGCACGTAGCGCGGGTCGTTTGGATCGAAGGCCAGGAACGCGCTCTCGCCGCCCGCGGACGCACTCCAGCTCGCGGTTGTGATGCCACCGCCGCCGAGCTCCTGGCTCGCGATCCGCACCGACGAGTTGTCCTGCTGCGCCGCGTAGATGCGGTAGGGAAACTCGTTGTCGACGTTGAGCCGGTAGAACTGCCCCGTGGGCTGGTTCATCAGCGTGCTCCAGCTCTTGCCGCGGTCGAACGAGATTGCGGAGCCGCCGTCGTCGGAGAGGATGAAGTTGTCCGAATCGTCAGGGTTGATCCACAGGTTGTGCGTGTCGCCGTGCTGCGTCGGCACCTCCTCCCACGTCTTCCCCCCGTCGTTGGAGCGGAGCGCCGGTGCGCTCAGCACGTAAAGCCGGTTCTCGTCCTTGGGGTCGATGAACAGCTCGATGTAGTACCACGCGCGCTGCAGCAAGCGCGGCTCGTTGGTCACCTGGCTCCAGCTCTTGCCGGCGTCGGTCGACATGTAGAGGCCGCGCGCCGCGCTGTAGGAGTCGCTCTCGATCAGGGCATACACCTTGTCCGGGTTCGAGCGGCTCACGGCGATCGCCATCTTCCCCATTTTGTCGGGGAGCCCCTTGGTCATCTTCTCCCAGGTCTCGCCACCATCTGTGGACTTGTAGAGACCACTCCCCGGCCCGCCGCTGATGACCTGCCACGGACGCCGCCCATGCTCCCACATGGCGGCGTACAGCACGCGCGGGTTGTGCGCATCCATCGACAGCTCGGCCGCCCCCGTCTTCTCGTCCACGAAGAGCGTGTTCTTCCACGTCACGCCACCGTCGGTCGACTTGAAGACGCCGCGCATCTTGGACGGCGCATAGAGCGCCCCCTGCGCCGCGACGAAGACGACGTCCGGATTGCGCGGATCGACGATGATGCGCGAGATGTGGCGGCTGTCGTCGAGCCCGATCTTCTTCCAACTGCGCCCCGCGTCAGTGGAGCGATAGACCCCGTCGCCCGAGCTGGTCATCACGCCACGCACCGCGTGCTCCCCCATGCCGACGTACACCACGTTCGGGTCCGACTCGGCCACCGCGATCGCGCCGACTGTGGCAGTCTTGAACCAGCCGTCGGAGATGTTCCGCCAGGTGATCCCCATGTTGTCGGTCTTCCACACGCCGCCGCCAACGGTCCCCATGTAGTACGTCCTGGGGTCGCCCACGACGCCCGTGGCGGCGACCGAGCGTCCGCCGCGGAACGGGCCGATCGAGCGCCACTTCACCGGCTTGAACACACTGTCGAGGGGCATCGCACCGGGTTCCGGCGCTGCGTCGGCGGTGCGCGCCCTGGCGGCGCCGGCGCTTGCCGTCTGCGCGGCGGATTGGCCAAGCGGCATCAACGCCGCCGCGAGGGCGACAGCGAGCGGAAGGGATCGACAGGGGAGGGCTCGCATCGGGAGTTTCCGGGCTTGGGAGGTAGGCCATGATATTCGGCTACCGTGGGGGGCGCCCGCCAGTCGGTCGGCTCGGGGAAGTGAACGGGCGTCGAGGTGCGCTCCGCGGGGGGCACGCGGCGCGGCGACCCGAGGTCCGATGCCGGGCGTGCGTGGCGTGGGGGGGAGGCATCCCGCAGCTGCTACTCGAGTCGCTACTTGCGGAAACCGGCGGACCTGCCGTGGCTCCAGTGCTCGATGCGGCTGCAGGGGCGCGTGCGAACCCGAGCTCTCGGATCCTGCTCCAGACTAGCGCAGGCTCCTCGTTGGCAGGTACTTCGTGGATTCGCCGTCGCCTGACTCGTGCTCAGCAGACTACGTAAACCCGCGTCGCAGCGATGGATCATTGAACCATGGCGACGCATTTACGACACCGCGCGCCCGCATCGCAGCTTGAACGGAGGTGTACCCCTGCAGGCATTTGCCAATCTCAGGCCTCTAACCCCAACCCGACTGTTAACCAAACACCGGACCTAACAAGGGGCTACACGCCGCGCCACTATCTCTCAAGCACACCAGAGTGACACCGAGAACCCAACACGTGGCCTCGTTTTCGGGGTCCATCTCCTAACGATTAGGGAACAGACCGAACGGGCTCAGTCGACTCGATGCTTGTCGGCTGCCAAGCCTCGACGCCCCCAAGTCGGCCAATACCGATCGCGCCTCGAGCATTGTTGCCCCAGCAATACAGGGTGGCCAAGCGAGACACCGCGCACGAATGGTCCCCGCTAGCGGCACTTATGCGTGAAAAGAGTACGTCGGACATCACGCGGACAGGTTCCGGACGAATCAGGTCGCTCAGAATGGGGAAAGGCGTAGTGGAGCCTCCGTCGCCGAGTTGGCCGCGGTCGTCAAGCCCCCAACAGTAGGCTGCGCCCGATGCAACTACTCCACAAGTGTGCCTCGTTCCAGCCGAAATCTGAACGAAGTCTCCAACATTCCGAACCGCGGTCGGCACGCTCGTCGACAGAAACTCGCCGGAGCCGAGTATGCCTCCATCCCCTAGGCCCCAGCATCGTCCTTCGCCTGGTGCGGTCACGCCACAAGTGTACCGAGTGCCGGCAGACACGGCCCGATACCGCTCGTTGCTTCTAATTGGGGTTGGAAGACTGCGTCCCATTCGATCGCCGAGCCCCAACTGCCCCTCGTCATTGTTGCCCCAACAGTAAGCGCGACCGACGTTGTCAACCGCGCATGAATGGTTGTAGCCGCTGCTAACCTCAACAAATCTCTCACCTGGAGACTGCAGCCACGCGAAGGCACCGGTTCCACGCCCCCAGCACGCTATACGGCCAGTCACACCCATAGCGCAGGTGTGATCACCTCCCGCGCTAACTGCAATAACCGTCTCCGCAAGCGAGATCGAAACCGGTGTAGCGTATACTCCACTCGTGCCGGGTTTCACCTGTCCAAACCGTCCGTCGCCCCAACACCACACAACGCCGAAGTCGTCCAGTGCGCAAGTGTGATTCGTGCCTGCCGAAATTGCTTGGGCCGATCGTAGAACAACAACGCGGTTTGGAGCAGCCGTTACGGTGTACTTGCGCAATACCCCACTTCCTAGCTGCCCAGACCAATCGTTTCCCCAGCAATACACCATACGGTCGACTCCAAGCGCGCAAACATGGGAACCTCCGCCAGCGACAGACACGAAAGACCGCGTCGCGGCCGTCGCTCCGCGTACGACGAGCGAGAAAGAATCAGCGGCCCCCGCCGCAAACCCGCGAAGGACGACATGACCCGGGGCGACCGCGGTCAACGTGTTCGAAGAATCGACGGTCGCGATCCGCTCGTCTGGCGATGCCCAAGCAACTGAAACTCCCGTCGGCAGTGGATCTGCCAGATCCGTGTGTCCCGACTGATACAACTTCCCATCTCGCTCAACGAAGAGACCAAGAGCGAGCTTCTCGCCTGGGCCGAGTATCAAGTTGGTGGCGCTCGCATAAACCCGGCTCGCGCTGCGTGGCTCTGATGCTGCGGAGCAGTTCACCAAGACAAGAGCGCCGACCAACCTGAGCGGGCGCGCGCGTGCGATTGTCCAGGTTCTCGCAGGAGCTCCAACTGTCCTAGAAGGGAGCATTGTCGCTTCATCCTGCGGAATCGCGATTCTTCGGGGAACTCTTCGCCGCCCGAAGCAGCGCAGCAACTCCGGCACCGACTACGCCCCCGACGATGGCGCCAAGGGTTCGTGCGCTACCGGGGGAGAGTGCGGCCTCGTTCCCTGGATATCCATGTGACGCCCGTTCGCCAATCCAAATACCACCAACGATTGCGCCGAGCAATGCACCGGTTACCACGTATCGAAACGTTGACCTTGGTTCCGCCAGCAAGGGTGTCGCCGGTGGGCCGAAAATGGTACGGACCGACCCTGCCGTACCCGTCTCAGTCCCCGAGAGATCCAGACCTTTGATGTCAGGCCTCAAGAGGTCAAACGTCCGAGAGGCCCGCTCCTGTCCTGCCAGCGGTAGGGCTGCAGCAGTTATCAGTAGCACGGTACGCAGGGCCAGGCGTGCTCGAACTGCAAACCAGATCCGGATGAGCATACGACAACGAGACTAGTAAACGGACGTCTTCGAACACGCTCGGATTCGCTCGCGATCGACGTCCGATGGTCGGCCTAGGTACGGCTTCGGTCGATGGCCTTGAACAGAGCGACGATCGTCGATTTGCCAATGAACGCATCCTCTCGACGATTGCATCTGCGGCGAAGAGGCGCCTGTCGGCCATCTTCCTTATACGCAAGTGGGGCAAGAAACATCTAGGTCCTCGACTTGCACTTGCACGCTGTAGGATCGAGCAGGAAGAGTTACGCCAGTATCACGCACCTGAACCGTGATCGTGGTCGTGTACTGGCCTCGTGAAAAGGTGATCGACCGGCAAGTGCCGTGCGATCCGTCACCCCAGGTAATCTGTATAGCGCCTACTCCACCGGTCGGGTTCGTGCAGTTGTCCTGCCTCAGTTGAAATGTGACTCCCAACCGCTCACTCTATGCCGTGAGCTCGGAGGAGTCCATGAGTCGACCGAATGGCAAGAAGAAAGCTCGGCGACAGTTCACGCCGGATGAGAAGGCCACGATCCTACGCCGCCATCTCGTCGACAAGGTCCCGGTCTCGGACCTGTGTGACGAGTACGCCATCCAGCCCACGCTCTTCTACCTCTGGCAGCGTCAGGCCTTCGAGCACCTGGGCGCCGCGCTGCAGGACGGGCGCTCGCAACGGGGCGCGGCGCAGGCCGGGGCGGCCGAACGGGCACGCGTCGCGGCGCTCGAGGCGAAGCTCGCGAAGAAGGATGCGGTGATCGCCGAGGTGTCGGAGGAGTACCTCGCCCTGAAAAAAAAACTTGGGGCGCCCTGAGCGACCGATGGGTCCCGCCCGATCTCCGCGACGCGGTCGTCGACTTCGTGTCGACGTTCAGTGCGCGCACCGAACAGTCGGTGCGCTGGGTGCTGGCGCGCCTGGGCCTGGCCCCGACGCAGTACTATCGCTGGACCGCGCGCTACGGGATGGCCAACACGCCCGCCGGCCCCGTGCCGCGCGACCACTGGCTGCAGCCGGCGGAGCGGCAGGCGATTCTCGCGTACCACGACACGCATGCGCCGGAGGGCTATCGCCGCATGACCTACCGGATGCTCGACGCGAACATCGTGGCGGTGAGTCCCGCGACGGTGTATCGCGTGCTGCGGGCGGCCGGGGTGCTCGACCGGTGGAACCGGACGCCGTCGACGAAGGGCACGGGCTTCGTGCAGCCGACCGCGCCGCACGAGCATTGGCACATCGACATCAGCTACCTCAATATTGCGGGGACGTTCTCCTACCTGTGCGCGCTCCTCGACGGCGCCACGCGCTTCCTCGTGCATTGGGAGCTGCGCGAACGCATGACCACCGCCGACGTCGAGACGATCCTGCAGCGGGCGCGCGAGCAGTATCCCGACGCCCGCCCGCGGATCATCTCGGACAATGGGCCGCAGTTCATCGCCCGCGACTTCAAGGAGTTCGTGCGGCTGGCGGGGATGACGCACGTGCGGACGTCGCCCTACTATCCGCAGTCGAACGGCAAGCTCGAACGCTGGCACCAGACGCTCAAGGTCACCACGATCCGGCCGC
>JADZAN010000013.1 GCA_020852815.1 Gemmatimonadaceae bacterium
CGAACCCAGCGCCCCACGCCCACCTTCCCAGCGAAAGCTGGGATCCATTTGTCCTCGGCACACTCGCGATCGGCTGCCTCGGGCGCCAATGACCGCAACAACCAAAGCCTTCAACTCGGAGGACGCACGGAGGAACGGAGGTCCACGGAGGAGTTCAATCGCCGTGATCTCCTCCGTGGGCCTCCGTGTCTCCGTCTACCTCCGTGTCATGACGATCTTGACCTTGAACTCCCTGGCCCTACGCATTTGCTGCGTCTGGCGCGGGCTCGCGGGGACTCGGGGGCGCTTGAAGATCAAGAGCCTTGAACACGGAGGACACACGGAGGAACGGAGGTTCACGGAGGAGTCCAATCGCCGTGATCTCCTCCGTGTCTCCGTCTACCTCCGTGTTGTAGCGCCTTTGAACTTGAACTTCCTGGCCCGACGCTACTCCGGGTTATCGCGCCCTTGACCTCGAACGTCCCGGCCCTGCGCTACTTGAGCTGGAAGGTCGCCCGCACCACGGCGGTCACGTCCTTCTCGATGCTCGAGACGTCGCTCACGCCGTAGTCCGAGATCTCGGTGGAGAAGCGCGGCGTGATCTGGAAGACGCCCATGCGGGCGTCGCGCACCGCGCCCACGGTGCGATCGGTGCTCTTGGCGATCGCCTCGGCGCGCTGCTTGGCGTCGCGGGTGGCGTCCTCGAGGAGGCCGGCGCGGATGTCACCGAGCTTGGTGTAGAGATACTCGGGGCTCGACGGCTGCAACGGGACGCCCTCGGCGATGAGCGCGCTCGCCTGCTGCGAGACTTTGGTGACGCCGTCCACGTCGTAGCTGCGGATCTCGAAGGCCTGCGAGAGGCGCGTCGCGATCACGCGTCCGGTCTCGCGACCGTCGGGAAGCGTCTCGGAGACGCCGCTCGCCTCGACGGGCCGCACCGTGAGGAGCGAATCGGCGACTCCCTGCTCCTTGAGGAAGGCGCGCACGCGCGCGGTCCCGCGCGACAGCTCCTGCGAGGCGGCGACCATCGACGACGACTGCACGCTCACGGTGAAGCGCCAGACGACGAAGTCGGAACGGATGGGGCGCCTGGCAGACCCGGTGACGGTGACCTCCTCGTTCCCCTTGCGAATGTCCTTCAGCGCGCCGGAGACGAAGAAGAGGCCAAGGAGGATGGCGACGGCAACGGCGCCGAGGCCGTAAAGGTGTTGGAAGCGACGGTCATCCATTGGAAGGGCGGACGGGAGACGGGAGACGGAGACGGGAGACGAGCGTCCGGACGGGTGCGGTGCGGGGGTGGTGCGGGGGTGATGCGCGGGAGGCGGGGGGGCCCTCACGGGGAGGCACGTGGGGACAGCATCGCGCAATCCCCCTGAACCAACACGCGAGAGGAGGGGAGAAACAAGCTCACGACTCCTTCACCGCAACGACTGGACTCCCCTCCCCCGTCCGCCCCTCCTACCCCAGCGCCTGGCGAAGGTCCTCGACGAGGTCGTCGGCATGTTCCAGGCCGATCGACAGGCGCAACAGGTTGTCCGGCGTTGGCGACTCGGGGCCCTCGATCGACTTGCGGTGCTCGACCAGCGACTCCACTCCCCCTAACGACGTGGCGCGGGTGAAGAGCCGCAGGCGACCGGTGAGCGCGAGGGCGTCATCGGCGCTCCCGATCGGCTGGAAGGAGACCATCCCGCCGAACAGCTGCATCTGCTTCACCGCCACGCGGTGGCCTGGGTGCGTGGGGAGGCCGGGGTAGTGCGTGACTTCGACCTTGTGGTGCGTGGCGAGGAAGGCGGCCACGCGCTCGGCGTTCGCGGTATGCTGGCGCACGCGGCACGGGAGCGAGGCAATGCCGCGGTGCACGAGCCAGCAATCGAAGGGAGACGGCACCGCCCCCGCCGTGGACTGCACGGTGCGGATGCGCTCCCACAGTGCGTCGCGCTTCGCCGTCACCAGCGCCCCGCTCAGCACGTCGGAGTGTCCGCCGTGATACTTGGTGGTGGAGTACATGATGAGGTCGGCGCCTAACGGGATGGTCGGCTGGCCGACCGATGTTCCCCACGTGTTGTCCACCGCCAGGTGCGCCCCCGCCTTGTGGGCAATCTCGGCGCAGCCGGCAATGTCCGTCACCGAGAGCGTCGGGTTGGACGGCGTCTCGATCCAGACCAGCCTGGTCCTGGCGCGCAGCGCGTCGCGCACGTTGGCCAGGTCGGTCGTGTCGACGATGGAGTACTCGAGCCCCCAGCGCCCGAAGATCTCCTTGAGGAGCTTCTTGGTCCCGTAGTAGGTGGCGTTGGGGATGATGACGTGGTCCCCGGGGTCGAGCGCCTGCAGCACCGCGGCAACCGCCGCCTGTCCGGACGAGAAGGCCGCGGCATCGGCGGCACCATCGACCGCGGCGAGTGCTGTCTCGAGCGCCGAGCGATTGGGGCTCTTCTCGCGCGAGTAGATGTAGCCCGAGCTGAACGATCCATCCGGCTCGCGCAGGAAGGTCGTCGACAGGTGCAACGCTTCGGCGATGGCCCCGGTGGCCGGATCAGGAGAGTGGCCGGCGTGGACGGCGATGGTTTCCTTGTGCATGAGGCTCCGGGAGGGCGGCGTGAACGGGATTCGCTTGGGCGGCTGCAGCGCCGCTGTTGAGTCGATGCGCGACGGTCGCCAGCGGGTGACGCCTACGGACGACGCGGCTGCGCGGGCCCCGGTTGACCGCCGGGCTTCCACGTCGGTCTGGGGCCATCGGCCAGGAGTCGCACCGCGCGCGCCGCGGCATCGATGACCTGCGCCATGTGTCCCGCATCGGCGTGCGACGCATCGTCGCTCCGCTTGTGATAGTCGGTGTGCAGGTTGTACGACGACAGCGTGTGCGCCGGGATCCCCAGGCGCGCAAAGGCGATGTTGTCGCTCCGCATGAAGAAGTTCTGCTCGGGGCGCTTGTCGGGTACGAGCGGGATCCCGGCCGCAGCGAGCGCTTCGCCCATCGTCGAGCGCTCGTAGCCGGTGAGCCACCCCTTCCCTCGCCCGCCAGCAAGCGAATCGGGGCGACCGATCATCTCGATCTCCAGGTTGGCCACCGTCTGGTCCAGGGGGTGCGGCGGATGCTGGATGTACCAGCGCGTGCCTAACAAGCCGACCTCCTCACCAGTGGTCGCGGCGAAGACGATCGTGCGCCTGGGGCGCGGCCCGGCGGCGAGGACGCGTGCGATCTCGAGCACCGCCACCGTCCCCGACGCATCGTCGTCGGCGCCGTTGAAGACCGAGTCGCCCTCGACCGCGGGCCCGGTCCCGAGGTGATCGTAGTGCGCATCGACCAGGATCGCCTCGCCGGCCAGCGCGGGGTCGCTCCCCCGCATGATCCCCACCACGTTCACCCCCGTCAGCCGCCGCGCCGCCGGAATGGTGTCGAGCGCCGCGAACGACGATGCGAGCGCCGGCACGGTGCGCGTCTGGCCCCCCATGGTGCGTTGCACCTGGTACATCGGGACGCGCTGGAAGAAGCCCGAGTCGCCCGCCGAGGAGAGCCCGATGCGTTGCATCTGCTCGCCGATGAAGCGCGCCGCGCGCGCACTCCCCGGCGATCCGGTCATGCGCCCCGCCATGGAGTCGTGGGCGAGCGTCGAGAGCAGCGAGAGCACATACGCCGAGTCGACGGTCGTCGACCGGAACGGCGTTGCACCGCCGCTCGTGACCGAGGCGGTTCGCGAGCATGCGGCGAGCGCAGCCGCGGCAACCGCGGCCACCACGGAGAGTCGTCGCGCCAACGGGGCGCGCGAGATGAGTCGGGTCATGTCGGGGCGATGAGGTCGCGCGCCACCTGATGAGGCGCTCTCCGGAACCTCGCGGGGCGGGGCGTGCAGCGCAATGTGTGCGCGCGCTCGTGTGGGGGGTGTGCTCCACGGATGGTGGCGGGGGCGCAGGTAACGCCAAGTACCGTGTCACACGAAGCCAAGAAGCCACCAGCCGAAACCTCGAACCCTCTTCGTGCCTTCGCGTCTTCGCGTGAGAGCGCCCCTGGCTCCCGTGAGCGCGCACACGACGCCCGGCGCAGCGCTCGCCAAAGCGCGCGCCTACCCCCGCGTCGCCAGCAACATCACATCATACAGCGCGTGCGTCCACGCGGTGATTCCGAAGCCGCGCACGACGTACAGCGCGCTGAACGCCACACCGGCGATGGCCCGGAAGGTAAACGAGGCCAGCTCCAGCCGGTCGCCAAACGGCCCGACGTAGTGAAACGCCGAGAAGATCAGCGCCCCCGTCAAAGTCGCGAAGGTCCCGGAAGCCACCGGCCCCCAGCCGAAGATCTTCTTCGCCACCCAGAGGAGGACGGAGACGAGGATCACGCGGAAGAGGAGTTCCTCGTAGAGCCCCGCCCCTAACGAGACCATCAGCGCCGTCGGCCAGCCGACGCCGTCGAGCCCCCCCATCGCCAGCCCGGTTCCGGTACTCGCCCCCGCGCCGGCAAGTGCCCCAACGAGCTGCGCGGTGAGCATCCCGACCACCGTACCGAACACCCCCGCCAGCACCACCGACTCGGCGAGCATCGCCACGAAGGTCGAGCCCTTGAGTCCACCGGGCGCACGGCGAAGGTCGCGGATGATGAAGACGAGCATTGTCCCCACCAGGAGCGCCCCAAAGACCGGCTGCCCGCGCTCGCCGAGCACCGCCTGGAAGGCCGACTTTAGGAGGACATCCGCGCCGTTGCGAACGCCGTTCGACGCCTCCGAGAGCCCCGCCGCCATGAGTTCATATAGGATAAGAAGCGGGAGGGCGAAGGTGAGCGAGTAGCGCGGCGCACGCGAGTCGTGCCAGTATCCGCGCCGTTTTGCGGGGAGCGTGGCGTTGGGGGCGGCGAGGGGCGAGGCGGCGGCAATGCTGGAATGTACGTGCGGGGAGCGGACGCGTTTCAGCGTGGGGCGCACAGTTCTCGCGAAGGCGTGCGAGCGCTTGGCGGTTCATTCGCAACTCGTGGTGGAGCACTCATTTGCGCCCCAGCCTTGTGCGTTGTGACCGACGGATCACGGCGCGGGGCTCGCCGTGACAGCGCCTGTCGCGAGGGGCGCTCCCGCTGTCGCCGTCCTTCGTTGAGCACCCCCAAGGCGGACGTTGCGACGCCGCTGTGTGAGGCTCGAAGAGCCTAACCGACGACTGCGAGGTACGAACTAACGACTGCGAGGTACGAACTAACGACCGCGCAGCGCGACCGAACGACTGCGCAGCGCGGACGAACGACCGCGCAGTCACGACGCTCAACCGTGCGGGCCGCGCGATCCGCCCGGCCGATAAACCAAACGACCGGCCCCTCTCGGGACCGGTCGTCGGCGTTTCGTGGAACTCGTCGTGCCGTTAGGCGCTCGGAGCGTTTTACAGGTTGCCTTCGCAACCGCGCGGCAGGACCGAGGCCGGGGCTCCGACAGGACGTCGCGCATCGCACTCCGCCTGCGGGATCGGCATGACCTTGGCGACGAACTGCCCCGGAGTGTCGATCGGCAGCTGGCTCAGGCGCCCCCAACGGCGCATGTCGACCCAGCGACTCCCTTCGAACAGCAGCGACTGATGCTTTTCATACATGATCGCATCGAGCCCGGCCGCACCGGACGCCAGCGAGGCCAGCGGCGCGAGCTTCCCGGACGTTGTGCGAACGATGTTCAGGTCCGCCAACGCTGCACTGGTGTTCCCGAGCGCCCAGTTGGCCTCGGCGCGCAGGAGGAGGAGTTCTTCGTTGCGGATGATCGCCGCCGGCGTGCTCGGCGTCTGCCAGATGTCGAACCGATACTCCGCCGCGATGTTGGTATTGAGTGGCGGAAAGACGGGCGTCGCCAGCTTCACGAGCTTGCGGGTGACGCGATCGTCCGGCGTCACGCCATCGGCCTGATTCTGGGCAACGGTCACCGCCTGCTTGTGCGCGTAGATGAAGTTCTGCTGGGCGAACGAGTTGGCATTCGTCCCGTCGCCCGTCGCCGTCGAGAAGATGTGTTGCGGCCCGCTGTTCAGGGACGCCATCGTCGCCGTCGTCGAGATGAACGATTCGTTCAGCGCCGCAAGCGCTGCGTTGTAGCAGGCATTGCCGCAGCCGAGCGATCCGTAGATCACGTTCGCCTTGGCGGCGATGGCACGGCTGAACTTGAGGAAACTCGCCGGCGTGTCAAAGCCCGCGAAGCCGGAGTGCATGACAAACGGGAACGCGGCTCCACCGCCCGCCAGCTTTGCCTTCGCCGTGTCGAGCGTGGCGATGATGCGCTGGTACACTTGCGCGCGAGCCACGAACGGCGCCGGCGAACTGGGCGTGGTCGGGATCTCGGTCGGCACTCCGATCGAGTCGCGAGTGGCGATGAGGTAGAGCAGGTCAAGCGCGTACCACGTCTTGGCCCACCCTTCCACCGCCGACTTCTGGGACGCGCTGAGCGTCGAGGCGTTGGCCGCGTCGACGATGGACAGCGCGTTCTTCATGTTCTGGTAGCGCCCCGCCCAGTTGCCGCTGGCAAAACCACCCGGATCGAGACGTTGCGGACTTGCGAGCCCGACCAGGTAATTCGAGACGTTGCGGGCGTCGGTGGTGAAGTAGTTGTACACCTCGCGGCCGAAAATGCCGACGTCGCGATTGTACCCCGCGAGCGCGCCGCGCTCGGACACGAGAATTCCCGTGGCAAGCAACTGGATCCCGTTGGGGTCCTTCGACAACGCGTCGACGCTGGGCGAGTTGTAGTTCGGCACGTTCAGCTTCTCGGTATTGCAACCGATCACGCTGAACATGAGCGCTCCCAGGAGCGCAACGGACCTCATGCGCATATGATCTCCCATCGAGCGAGTGCTCGCTGAAGTCAGATTGAGTCGGAACGTCATCGGATTACCAGCCGAGGTCGACCGAGAAGAAGAACGAGCGGGTCGGCGGGAACGGCGCGAGGTCGACGAAGCGGACCACGTAGTTACCGCCGTTGTTCACTTCGGGGTCGAAGCCGTTGTAGCCCGAGATGATGAACAGGTTGCGCGCGGCGAGGCTGACACGCCCCGAGCGAGCGCCCGGCACCACCGACCACCAGCTCTGCGGAAGGTCATACGAGAGGTTGATCTCGCGGATCTTCGTGTACGAGCCGTCCTCGAGATACACGGCCGTGCTGCGACCGCCGTTCCACGTGTTGTAGCGATACTCGCCGAGCGGGACGTTCGCTTCGGGCGACTTCTCGTCGTAGTCCCACGAGTTGCCACCCTCGTCGAAGAGGTTCTTCGTCATGTTCGACAACGTGCCGCCGCGGCGGTAGTCGATGAGCATGTTGACGTTGAAGCGCTTGTAGTTCCAGTCGTTCGAGAACGACATCACGTAGCGCGGGTTGGCGTCTGCGAGCGGCGTCTGCGTGGTCTGCACGCCGTTCACGAGGCCGTTCCCCCAGATCGTCGAGACCGTGTGGCCCGGGGTGTAGAAGAGCTGGCCGTAGGCGTTACCGAAGCCGCGCGCCGCGGTGTTGTCGCGGAACGGCTTCACGCCTTCCGGGAACGAGGTGATCTCGGCCTTGTTCTGATACCAGGTGGCGCGCGACGTCCACTGGAAGTTCGACGTCTGCATCGGGATCGTGGTGATGCCGAGTTCCACGCCCGTCGCCTTCATCTCGCCACCGTTGACCGTCGTCGTCGAGATACCCGATGACGGAGCCAGGGTGGGACGCACGAGGAGGTCGACGATGTTGCGGTCGTAGTATGTGGCTTCGAGGCGGACGCGATCCTTGAGGAAACCAGCATCGATGCCGTACTCGATTTCCTTGAGGCGCTCCGGCTTCACCGAGGTGTTGCCAACGGTTCCGGGGATTCCGAAGCCCGCCAGGCCGCCGATGAGTCCATAGCTCGCGAAGGTCAGGTCACGCTCGCCAAAGTTCGGCTGGTTGCCCGACTCGCCGTACGCGGCGCGGAGCTTGAGCTCCGTGACACCCGCGATGGGGTTCGCAAAGCGATACGAACCGCTGACGCGCGGGAAGTAGAAGACCTTGTCGCGATCGGCATTGACGCTCGAGCGCTCGCCGCGCACGGCGCCCGAGAGGTAGAGCTTCTCGCCGAACATGAGGAGTTCTTCCTGCGCGAAGAAGGCCTGGTTGAGCACCAGCGTGCGCCCGTTGGTGACGGACGTGTTTGCGGCACCCGCGGCATTCTTCTGCGCCGGGCCAAGGCCGCGCCCGACGATGTTGTAGTCGTTCGTCTCACGGCTCTCGAACTGCCCACCGAACGACGTCGTGGCGTTCAGCCACGAGAGCGTCGTGTTGATCCATGTGCCGGAACCGGTCACATTCGAGAAGAGGTTGGTCCCGTTCCCCTGGATGATCGTCCCAGGGAACTGCCCACCCTGTACCGTCCCGAGGCGCTGGAACTGGAGTTCCTGCGGCGCATAGATGTAGTTCTCGTTCGAGAAGCGGTCAGCCCCCGCCTGCAGCGAGAAGTTGACGATGTTGTGCTCCATCGAGAGCGCAGCATAGTTCACGCGGCTCGAGAAAATCTGACGATACACATCCTCATTGTTGAGCATGAGGTCCATCGTCTGGAACGGATTGGACGTCGACACCGTCGCCGGGAACGCATTCAGGATGTAGCGACCCTGCTCGTTCTTCTGGCGAAGATCGACAACAGCGGGCGTGTATCCGAACGAGTAGATCGGCGACGAGAGCGCGTTGTCATTCGACGAGATGCCACGCTGCGAGAATGAGCGCAGGATGTTGGCGCCGAGCGAGACGGTGACCTTGCTCCCGATCGCCTGGTCCAGGTTGGCGCGCAGCGACTGGCGGCGGGCACCGGTGTTCTGGATGACACCGGCTTCCTGGCGGTCGAGACCCGAGAAGAAGTAGCGCGTGCTGTTCACGCCACCGGTGAGCGACACGACGCTCTCGAACGATGGGTCCGTCTGGCCGTAGAGCTGTCCCTGGTAGTCGAAGTACGGGCACTTCGGATTACAGGCGGCCGTGGCCGCCGCAGTCGCCTCGGCACCGAGACCGAGCGCCGTGAGCTGACCCAGGTTCTCGAACTTGCGCGACCCCAGCAGTCGCTGCGCCTGGAACGTTCCGACACGCTGCGTGAAGTTCACGCGCGGCGCCGTGGCCGAACCACGCTTGGTCGTGATCACCACGACGCCGTTGGTGGCCTGCGAGCCATAGATGGCGCTTGCCGCCGCACCCTTGAGGACTTCGATGTTCTCGATGTCGTTCGGGTTGATGTCGGCGAGGCGGTTGGTCCCGTTCTCTTCGCCGGCGTTGAGCGAGCCGGTGACGACCGCCAGACGGTTCGAACGCACGGCGTTGGAGATGATGACGCCGTCAACGACGAACAGCGGGTTGGTGTTGCCGATGAGCGACGAGGCGCCACGGATCTGGACCTGACCGCCGCCGCCGGGGGCGCCGTTGTTCATGTTGATGCTGGCGCCGACGACCTTGCCCTGCAGCGCGCTCTCGAGCGCCGGAGCCGGAACGCGCGCCAGTTCTTCCGCGCTCACCGCGGCGACCGCGGTCGCGGCGTTCTTGCGCTCGATGGTCGTGGCGGCACCGGTGATGGTCACGCCTTCGATCTGGAGCACGTCCTTCTCGAGCGCGAAGTCGGCGGTGGTCTGCGACGCCGAGACGCGGATCTGCTGACGCTTGTAGCCGATGGCGCGCACCTGGACGGTGACGTCACCGTTCGGGACTCGGAGGCGATACTCGCCGCGCTCGTTGGTACGGGCACCGCCAGCCGCACCGACGGTCCCGACGATCGCATCATGGAGCGGAGTGCCAGTCCCGGCGACCGTCACCTTGCCGGTGACTTCGCGGGTCTGCGCCCGCGCGCTCGCCGGCAAGGCGAACGACGCAAGCAATGCTGCTGCAAGCACAAAGAACCTTCGCACAAAAACCTCCCGAGGTTGGGGGGGGACTCGATGAACCCGCGTTCGTGACCGCCCGGCGAGGGCGGGAGCGACGATGGCAGCGACCGGGCGAGGCGAACCCTATCATCCCACCGTCACCGACAGGACGCGTCCTGCGGCACACGTGCGCGAGTCGCCAAACCTCTGGATGTGACGCTAGAGTGTCAAGAATTTTCCTCGCGCTTTGCGCGGCGCATTGCGCCCCAGCGAAGTCGACGGTTCTCCGCGCGCGAAAAAGAGCGCATAGTCTGTCCTCCACCCGTTGCAGGAAATCGCCGAGCGTGTTACCGGCCCGCCAACCAGCTGATAAGCGGTCAGTCCACGTCCAGGCCCGCTCCCGAATCCCCATCCTCCCACTCGCCGCCACCATGCTGCGCCCAACCCCGCGCGCCTCGGCAGCCTCCCCCAGTGCCGCCCCCCCCGCGAAACCACGCCCCCTCTTCCGGCTGGCTACCCTCGGATGCGCGGTGCTCGCGCTCATCGCGACAGCCGGACGAGTCGTCCCCGCGCAGGGCGCTCGAACGGGGGCTCGCACGGAGGCTCGCCCGGGGACGCGACCGGCGGCGCGCACATCCACACGACAGGCGCAACAGGCGCTCGAAGCTGCAACGCCGCGCGCAACGCCATCGACTGCCACCGCCCCTCCGCCGGCGGCGACTTGGGCGGCGAGCGCGATGTCGGCCAGCGACCTCCTCGGCGTCACCACATCGCAGGTCGCCGACCTCAGCGATGACGGGCGCTGGCTGGCCGTGCTGGTGCAAACGCGCCGCGACGGCTTCGGGACCGACTTCCGGCGTGACGGCGACCCCTCGTACATCCGCCCCGCCGTCTCGCGCCTCGTCAGCATCAACACCGCGTCAGGAGCCACGCAGGCGGTGGTGGGCGAGCCGCGCGTGCTGCGTTCCCCGAGTTGGTCGCGCGACGGGACCAGGCTGGCCTGGCTGGAGCTGGTGCGCGAGCGGTTGCAGCCAACGGTTTGGGATCGCGCCACCGGACGCACGCGCACGGTGGCCATCCCCGCCGGGTGGTACGTGGCCGAGAACAGCGACGTGCGCTGGTCGCGCGACGACGCACGGCTCGTGCTCTCGCTCCGGCGCGATCGCTGGCGCGCGCGCATTCGCGCCGAGTTCGCGCGCATGACGCTGGGCCCGGTCTTCGTGCAGGACGGGCGCGACCCCTTCCTGGCGTGGGACCGACTGCGCCGCGAGGGGAACGTGCGCGCGGTGTACGCCATCGACGTGGCATCGGGAAAGGCGCAGGAACTCCTCCCCGAAGCCATGACTGCGACCTTCGCGCTGAGCGACGACGACTCGCTGGTCACCTACGAGGACGACATCACTCGGCAGACGGACTACGACGTGATCTTCGGGAGCGAGCGGCGGCTGATGGCGCGCCCCTCGTCAGGCGGCGCTCCCTTCGTGCTCCTCCCATCGCTCAAGGGGATCACGCTCGCCTGGTCCAACGACGGGAAGCAGTTCGCCTGGGGGAGCGAGGGAAAGGTCCGGGTGCAGCGCGCCGCGAGCGGCGCCGCGGCGCAACTGGTCGCCGCGCCCGACTCCGCACTCGCCAGCGACACGAGCGCCAGCGGACGCGAGGCGCTGGCCAAGGCGCGGTGGACGCTCGTGCGCTGGTCGCCGAGCGGCGACGCGCTCCTCCTCTCCAACCGCGAGGGGTACTGGCTCGCCCCGCTGGCCGGCGGCGAACGCACGCGCGTGGTCGCCTCGAGCGACTCGGGGACCGCTCCCCGCTACCAGCCGGTGGCCTGGAGCCAGGACGGGAGATCGCTCTACTTCTCCGTCGCCAGCCGCACCTCGTGGGAGCGCGGCATTGCCCGTTATGACCGCCAGACGGGGACGATGGAAGACTTGGTGAAGGACGCGCGCCTGTACAGCGGCGTGCGTCTGGCCCGCTCGGGCGACGTGCTGGTCTACTCGTCAGGCGAGGGGAACCGCCCGCAGGAGCTGTTCGTAGCCGATGGTGCCATGCGCAACGCGCGCGCCGTGACCAACGCCAACGCGCACCTGGCCGGCAAGGCATTCGCGCGCACGCGGCTCCTCACCTACCATGACCTGGACGGCGCCACGCGCTACGGCGTGGCCTACCTCCCGGCTGACTACGACGCGTCGAAGAAGTACCCAACGCTGTTCAACATCTACGAGGAGTTCTTCGACGACACCTTCGACGCCACGATCAATGTCCTCACGTCCAACGGCTACGTGGTGGTGAAGCCGAGCGTCGGCTTCGAGACCGGATACCCGGGCGAGGCGTGGTTCAAGGGGGTCACGGCGGCGGCCAATCACCTGATCGAGACGGGCGTCGCCGACTCGTCGCGACTCGGCGTCTTCGGGACGAGCTACGGCGGCTACGCGACCAACCTCCTCATCACGCAGACCAGGCGCTTTCGCGCCGCGGTGAACATCTCGGGGAAGGTGGACCTCATCTCCTTCTACACCGACTCACCGCGACTCGGCGTGCGCAATGTCCACGCCGCCGAGAAGTCGCAGGACCGCATTGGCGCCACGCTCTGGCAGCAGCCGCAGAAGTATGTCGCGCACTCGGCGGTGATGTTCGCCGACCGTATCACGACGCCGCTGTTGCTGGTGACGGGGGCGCAGGACGGGAACGTCCCCGCCGACAACACGCGCGAAATGTTCTACGCGCTGCGTCGCCTGGGGAAGGACGTGACCTGGGTGAACTACATGAACGGCGGCCACGGGACGCCGAGCACGACGCCGGCCGACTTCATCGACTTCCACGACCGGCTGGTGGCGTTCTTCGATCGCACGCTCAAGGGACCGGTGCAGGAGCGCGCGGTGGAGGCGATCTCGCTGCTCGGTGAACCGCTGTCGCGCCCCGTGCCGCCAGCCGCAACGCTGGCCCGCATGGAGCAGCAGCTCGCCGAGGCGCGCGCCGCCTGGCGCCACACACCAGGCAACGCCGACTCGATCATCTGGTACGCCCGGCGCACCGCGTACCCGGGGCGCTTCAACGCGGCGATCGCGATCCTCACCGACGGGATCGCGAAGTTCCCCGACGACGCGCGAATGTACCGTCACCGCGGGCACCGCTACATCACCATCCGGCAGTTCGACAAGGCGATCGCCGACCTGGAGCGCGCCTACGCGCTCACAAAGGACAAGCCCGATCAAGTCGAGCCCGACGGCCAGCCTAACGCGCGTAACATCCCCACCAGCACGCTCAAGGGGAACATCCGCTACCACCTGGCGCTGGCCTACTACCTCAACGGCGACTTCGACAAGGCGCTCCCGCTGTATCAGGAGGACGTGGCGGCCTCGAAGGGGAACCCGGACATGCTCGTTGCCTCATCGCACTGGCTGTACATGACGTTGCGTCGCCTGGGGCGGAACGCCGAGGCCGCGAAGGTCCTGGTGCCGATTTCGAAGGAGATGGATGTGATCGAGAACGGCGCTTATCACAGGCTCCTGCTTCTGTACAAAGGCGAGTTGCAGCCGCGCGACGTGCTGGGTGAGTGGGGGAGCGAGGGCAACCTGGAGGACATCACGACCGCGTACGGCGTCGGCAACTGGCATTTGTACAACGGGCGGCGCGAGGAGGCGCGGGAGATCTTCGGGCGCATCGTCCGGGCACGCGGGCAGTGGGCGTCATTCGGGTACGTGGCGGCTGAAGCGGAGTTGGCGGCGCTGGCGCGTGAGGGGTGAGGGTGGTGGTGCGACCAGATCAACTGCGTGTCGTCGTGTGACACCGCTCTTGACGGACCCACCCCGCTCACGACCTCCCGCGGAAACGCCCCCTCCGCGCCTTACTCCTCCGGCGGCTGCTGCAACCGCACCTCATCCGGGAGGCGCTCGAGGAGTGGCCGCAGCTCCGCGGCCCGGTCGAGCGTGGTCACGAAGGTCGTCCCCTTGATCGACACGACCAGGAGCCCTTCGACGCCGTAGAGCACCACGGCGCTTCCCTCGGCGTGCACGATGTTGCCGCAGGCGTCGACGAAGTGCACGTCGCCGATCGCCCCGTTCCCTTCGTCATCGAGGTCACGGGCGCGCTTGAGGGAGGCCCAGGTGCCGACGTCGTCCCAGCCGAAGTCGCCGGGGAGGACGGCCATGGTCCCCACGCGCTCGAAGAGGCCGCGCTCGAGCGAGATGGAGCGCACGTCGGCGGCAAAGGCGTCGTGGTCGGTGAGCACCCTGGCCTCGAGGAGCGCGTGCACTTCGGGCGTATGTCGTTGCAGCTGCTCGAGGAGGAGCCCGGCGCGGGCGAGGGCGATCCCGGAGTGCCACATCGCGCCGTTGGCGCAGAGCGCCGCCGCCTGTGCCGCGTCGGGCTTTTCCACGAAGCGGTCGACGAGCGCGGGGCCGCCAGCCGCAAGGGGGAAGTCGATGCTGAGCGGGGCGCCCACGGCGAGGTAGCCGAAGGCCGTTTCCGGGCGCGTGGCCGGGATCCCGACCGAGACGATGAGTTCCTCGCGCGCCGCCACCGCCCCGCCCTGCCGCAGCGTGTGACGGAAGGCGTCGGCGAAGGCGACGGCGAGGTCGGCGTGCAGGGCACAGAGCAGCGCCTGCGGGCCGGCGCGCTTCGCCACCTCGCGCGCCCCCCAGGCCAGCGCCGCCGCCGTGCCTAACGGGCGCGGCTCCACGAGGAGGTTCGCCGCGGGAATCTCGGGGATGGCGCCGTGAATGGCCGCAGCGATGTCGGCCGACGTCACCACCAGCGTGCGCTCGGCGGGGACCACCGGGTGCAGCCTCCCCACCGTCTCGGCAATCAGCGGGCGTTCCCCCACCAGGCGCAACAGCTGCTTGGGGCGGTGCGGCGAGGAGAGTGGCCAGAAGCGCGAGCCGATCCCGCCTGCGAAGACGATCGCCCAGAGCGCGGTGTCCGACGAGAGCAGCTCCGACGCCGCCAGCTGCTCGGCGGGGAGGGTCCCGGCCGCGCTGGCACCGTCAAAAGGGGACCATCCGGTGGGTGTGGTGTCGCCGACGGACATGTCCCGTGCTTGAAGGGTACGTCTGGAGGGGATCTGCTGGCTGGCCGCGACGGGACCGCGCGAAGTGCACATCGCTCCCGTCCGGCTGGCCCCGCAAGATAAACTACTCGGTCGCGACGTACCCCTCCCGCCCCGGCATGCCTCCGTCCCTCCCCCCGACGCCACCCGCGCAAGACCCTGCGCACGAGCCTGTGCAAGAGCCCGCGCGTTCACCTGCGTCACCGCAGGAGCTGGCGGCACTCGATCTGGACGAGTATCTCCTCGACCCGGTGCGCAAGCAGTCGTTCGTGACGCCGATGTTCGAACACATCGCCCCGCGCTACGACGCCTTCACCCGGCTCTTCTCCTTCGGGATGGATGCCACGTGGAAGCGCGAACTGATGGCTTGGTTCGACGAACGTGCGCCTGAGGGGGCGATGGTGGTGGACGTGGCGTGCGGCACGGGAGACCTCGCGCTCTCGGCCGCCCGATTGCGCCCGCGGGGGAGCGTGCACGGGATCGACGCGGCGCAGCGGATGATCGCGCGCGCCCGGGAGCGCGTGAGTGCGCGCGATCGCGAGCGGGTCCACTTCTCGGCCGGCGACCTCACGCGCCTTCCCTTTGCCGACGCATCGGTCGACGTGATCCTGGGCGGCTACGCGCTGCGCAACGTCCCGCGCTACGAGCAGGCGCTGGGGGAGTTGCACCGCGTGCTGCGCCCGGGGGGCACGCTGCTCACGCTCGACTTCTACCGCCCGCCCCATGCCCCATGGCGCGCGCTCTTCCTCGGCTATTTGCAACTGTCGGGGAGCCTGGTGGCGTGGTGGTGGCATCGCGCCCCCGTCATCTACAACTACATCGCCCACTCCATTCGGCATTTTGTCACCGCCGAGGAGTTCGCGCGGGCCATGGAGCGCGCGGGGTTCACGCCCGGCCGGCAGCGCGACCACCTGCTGGGCGGGATCGCACTCCACGAGGGCGTGCGGCCATAGCCGCTTCGGACGCATGGGCAACGGCACCAGCAAGCACCGTCAACCACAGGGGCCGCCGCAGCCACCACACCGACCACCGCCTAACGACGCGCCGACCGATCGCCCCCGTCAGGCGATCTCGAGACGGCGGGTGTCGCGCGCGCGTTGCAACTGCTCCCGCACGGTCGCCAGCAGGTCGACGTACGTGAACGGCTTCTTGAGAAAGGCGACATGCTCGGGAAGGACACCGCGACGCAGCGACTCGTCGTGCGAGTAACCGGAGGTGAAGACCACCGGAAGGCCGGGGCGCAGGCGCTCCAGTTCGGCGACCAGCTCGGGGCCGCGAAGACCAGGCATCACGACGTCGGTCACCACCAGGCGCACATGCCGCCCCTCGCGCGCGAAAATCGTCAGCGCCTCGTCGCCCGAGCCGGCTTCCAAGACCGCATACCCCGCCCGCTCCAGGATGCGGCGCGAGATGGCGCGCACCGACGGCTCGTCCTCGACCAGGAGAATCGTCTCGGACGGGGAAGATGGCGTCGCCTCCTCCACGACCACGGGCGGCGCAGGCGGCATACCCCCCTTCACCTCCGGGAAGGCGACGGTGAACGTCGTCCCCCGCCCTGACGACGACTCGCAGTGAATAGCGCCCTCGCTCTGCTGCACGATGCCGTAGACGATCGACAGCCCCAGCCCGGCCCCCTTGCCCGGCGCCTTGGTCGAGATGAACGGCTCGTACAGGTGCGCCATGACCTCGGGCGGGACCCCCTCGCCGTTGTCGCGCACGACCAGCGCGACGTATCGCCCCGGACGCACGCGCGGCTTCCACCCCGTGGTGTCGCGCACCTCGATCGGGACCACCTCGACGGTGATGCGCCCGTTGGCTCCGACCGCGTCGCGCGCATTGAGCACCAGGTTGAGCACCACCTGCTCGAACTGCGTCGGATCGACCTTGACGCCCTCGGCCTCGCTGGAGACGAGCGAGGTGAAGGCGATGTCGGGGCCGATGATGCGCCGCAGCATGGGCTCCATCAGCGCCACCGACTCCCCGATGTCCAGCACGCGCGGCTGCAGGTGCTGCTGGCGGCCTAACGCGAGGAGGCGCTGCGTGAGCGCGGCCGCCCGCCGCGCCGCCACGCGTATCTCGCCAATGGCGGCCGGGACCTCGCTGGGCGGGAGGAGCTGGTTCTCGATCGCCTCGGCGTTGCCGATCACGATCGTGAGCAGGTTGTTGAAGTCGTGCGCCACCCCGCCCGCCAGGCGGCCGAGTGCCTCCATCTGTTGCGCCTGGCGAAGCTGCGTCTCGGCGCGGTGCCGCCCGATGGAGTACAGCAGCGAGCGCACGATCAGCGTGGGATCGACGCGCCCCTTGAACAGGTAGTCCTGCGCCCCGAGGCGCACCGCCTGCAGCGCGATGGCGCTGTCGTCCAGCGCCGTCAGCACGATCACCGCACTGTCGGCGGCCATCGACAGGACCGCGTTGAGCGTGTCGAGTCCCGTGCTGTCGGGGAGCGAGAGATCGAGGAGGACGGCGGCGAAGGCCTCGCGACGCATGGCCTCGATCGCCCCTTCCAGCGTGGCAACACGAAAGGCCTCGAAGTCGGCGCGGGCGTCGGCGTTGGCTCCCCCCGCCGTTACCGCCGCCACCACGATGGTCGCGGTGAGGTCGTCATCCTCGACGACGAGAACGCGCTCCTTCTGCACCCCGGCGCTCATGATCCGGTCACCGTGGTTGCCCAAGCGCGCTCAGCGAACCGCTGCGCCATCCAGCGCGCGCGCAATCGCCTCCAGCAGGATCGATTCGTCCACGATCGGCTTGGTCACGTAGTCATCGAAGCCGGCGGCGATGTACTTCTCGCGGTCGCCGGTCATGGCGTGCGCCGTGAGGGCGATGACGGGCAGGTGCCGCAGCGCGGGGTTGGAGCGGATGTGCCGCAACGTCTCCACGCCGTCCATGCCGGGGAGCGAGATGTCGAGGAGCACCAGAGACGGCGTCTCCCGCTGGAGCCCCTCCAGCGCTTCCATCCCGGTCTCGTATTCGGTGCAGCGGTACATCCCCTCCAGCAGCGCCGTGGCCAGGAGGCGGTTGTCGGGATTGTCCTCGACGATCGCGATGCGCCTCACGCGTCGCCTCCAACGCTCCGTGCGTACGCGTCGAGCTGCGCCCACGCGAGCGCGGCTTCGTCGGCCAGGGTGGCGAGGCGCACGACGGTGTCGTCGGGCGTGAGCGACTGCGCTTCCTTCTCCAGCGACAGGGCGGCGGCGCGCAACGACTCGGCACCCACTTGCGCCGCGCTCCCCTTCATGGCGTGCGCCAGTCGCGACACCTGGTACTGGTCGAACATCGCGTGCGCGGCGTGCATGGCGCCAAGGCGCTGCTCCGACGTCGTGCGAAAGAGGGCGATGACCTTGTGCAGGAGTTCCTTCCCGCCAATGCGCTGCACCAGCGCCAACGCCTCGATCATCTCCGGCGGCGGCGCGCTCTCCGTTCCCGTGTCTCCGGCGCGAGCCGTGACGAAGCCGTCAACGCTGCCTGATTTGGGGACGGTCATGCTCTTCTCGTGGACCGGGGTTGCGATGGACCTTCCCGGGGCGACCTGGACGTTCGCCCCGCGGTACACGAGGAAGTATCGGCCACGCGGGAGTGGCGATGAAGCGAAATTCTGCGCTGTCCTGCACGGGATTCCTCGGGTGTCGCGAATGCCGGTACCGGGCACGGCGCCCACCCTGGAAGACGGCTTGATGACTGGAAACCGTCACGCGCAAGTCATTGGCGTGCTTGCATTCACGCGTTTGATCAGGCGCGTCGGGGAGGCTCGCTCACCGCAGCGCGCGGGGTGGAAGCGTGCGCTGCCGGGCGCGTCGAGTCGGCGGTCGGGACGGTGAAAATGAACGTCGTCCCCATGCCCGGCGTGCTCTCGACGGTGATGCTCCCGCCGTGCGCCTTCACGATCCCCTGCGCGATGGCCAGCCCGAGCCCCGTCCCTACCGTGCGCGATTGCCGGCGCGCATGCCAGTAGCGGTCAAAGATGTGAGGAAGATGCTCGGCAGGAATCCCGCTCCCGGTGTCGATCACCGCGATGCGAACGGAGTCGTCGCGCGCCTCGGCGCGCACCGTGACGCTCCCGCCACGCTCCGTGAACTTCACCGCGTTGGCCACGAGGTTCACCATCACCTGCTGCAATCGCATGGCGTCGACGTGCACCTCGGGGAGTGCGTCCGGGAGATCGCGCTCGATGAGAAGACCGCGCTCGTTTGCCGCCTCGCGCACCATGGTCAATGTGGCATCCACCAGCGGACCCAGCGCCTCGCGGCGCGGATTGATCTTGAGGTGCCCGGACTCGATGGTCGAGACGTCGAGCAGGTCCTGGATGAGGCGCTGCATCAGTTGCGTCGACTCGAGGATCGCCTCGGCGAGTTCGCGACGATCGTCGGCCTCGTTGGGTGGACTCTCGAGCAGGACGCGCGCGCACATCGAGATGGCGCTGAGCGGATTGCGCAGGTCGTGCGAGACGACGCCGAGTATCTCGTCGCGCGCGCGCGAGGCCTGTTGCGCCTCACGGTACAGCCGCGCGTTCTCGATCGCGAAGGCGGCGCGGTGGGCAAGGTCCTCGGCCAGTGCGACTTCACCGTCATCGAACTGCCGGGTGGCGACCGTCGAGATCAGCGTGATGGCGCCCAGCACGCGGTCACGCGCCACGAGGGGGAGTGTGAGCGCGGCGTGTATCCCGAGCGCGGCGAGAGCGTCCGCGAGGTCGTTGTCGGTGGCCCCGTCGCGTTCCCATCCGTCGGCCAGGCGGCGCTGCACGATGCGGCGCCCTTCGTCCATCACGTCGGCCACCGGGAAGGGCCAGTTGCCGCGCGCGGCGTGACGCCGTTCGAAGCTGCGCAGGCGCTTGGTGCGCTCCGGATCCTCGTGCACGCTCACCACGGTGCGCACGCCACCGGCACCATCGTCAAGCGCAAGGATGCAGCAGTCGGCCAGGTGCGGCATGGCCAGGTGCGCCACGCTGCGCAACGTCGACTCGTAGTCGAGCGAGGTCGCCAGCACGCTCCCCGCGCGCACGAGGAAGCGCTGGCTCTCCTCGTTGCGCAGCCGCTCGGTGATGTCGCGCAGCACCACCGTGAACAGGCGCCCCCCCGGGAGTTCGAGCCGCGAGATCGAGGCCTCGGCGGGAAACTCGGATCCGTCGCGTCGCAGCCCGAAGATGGGGCGTCGCTCCGCCATGCGGCGCGCCACCTGTCCTCCGCGGGCAAAATCGATCAGGTAGCGCGCATGGGCGTCGCGATACCGCATCGGGAGGAGCGTCGAGAGCGGCGCCCCCACCATCTCCCGTTCGGAGTAGCCGAACAGCGTCTCGGCACCGTGATTGAAGTGGAGGATCTCCTGCTTTTCGTCGACGGTGATGATCGCGTCGACCGCGATGGAGAGGATCCCCTCGAACTTGGCCCTCGAGGCGCGCAGCTCCAGTTCGGCCCCGAGGCGGCGTTCCAGCTCACGCGACAGGAACCAGGCGCCGGTGAGGGCGATGACGGCCGAGACGAAGGCGAGGACGAACGAGATGCGCCACAGCCCACCGCGCGCATCCGCACTCGCCGTGGCGGCCTGCGCCAGAAGCAGCCCCCCCGCGACGGCCAGGACGGCGATCGACAGGAGCAGGACAACGCGCGTTGGAGTGAAGTACGAGGGGGACGACTGATTCACGGCACCGGCAGCAGGGACGGATGAGGCATCGCCCACCGTTGGGCTGGGCAATCATCCGCGGGCACACGATATCCACAGACTGCCCGTTCGGGAAGGTGACGGCGGGGAGCGCCGTACACCGCGCGCCACGTCACCCTCGCGTGAGCGCTGGCGTGAGCGCTGGCGAGAACGTTCGCACGCCTGGTTCCGGCACGCGAACGCCGATGTCCGCCCGTGCGAAGGCTCGGCTCAGAAGACGCGCACGTTCACGTACTTCTTGGGATTCCGTCGCATGTCGCTGATCAGCGCTTGCAGCTCGCGGAGCGTGGAGTCGGCGTTGCGGTACAGCGACGTGTCGTTCACGAGGAGTCCTAACGAGCCCTGCCCGCGGTTGATCTTCGTCATGACAGAATCGCTGCTGGCAATGAAGCGCTGCAGGCGCTGCTCCGACGATCCCAGCTGGCCGGAAATCTCGTGCAGGCGGCGACTCGTCTCGCGCAGTTCGCGGGCGGCGGTGGCCGCATCCTCGACGATCTGCCGTACCTCGCCGCGCGCGGTCGACGAGTCGAAGCGCGCCGAGATCGACTTGATGTCCTGCGAGGCCGAGAGCAGGTAGTCGACGCCGCCTTGCACCTGCCCGGACATCTTCCGCATGTTGCGCGACTGCTCGCGCACCGTCTCGGCGAGCGAGGCGGAGAGGTCGGCGAAGTTGCGGATCGAGGCCCGCAGTTCGCGCGCGGCGCGATCGTCGAAGGCGACTTCCACCCGCTCCGCGACCGTGGCCACGTCGCCGGCAATGCGGCCGGCCACCGCGGTGAGCTGCGCGATGTCGGGGAGCGTGGCCCCGGGAATCACGCCGCCGCCGATGTCGGCCTCCTTGATCTGTCGCGCCACGTTCTCGTCGCGCGGGAGCCCCTCGCGCCCGAGGATCGTGGCCTGCCACTCGCCGAACAACGACGACTCGTTGAGCAGGACGACCGGGTTCTTCGGCAGCTCGGCGTCGGCGCTGAGCGCCAGGCGCGCCTCCACCCAATCGTTGGGAGCCAGTTCGAGGCGCTCGATGCGCCCGGAGCGCACCCCACGAATCACCACCTGCGCCCCCACCCGCACGTTCCCTACATCTCGAAAGCGCACGGTGACGGTGCGGCGCTTCTGCCCCAGGTCCGACTGCTGCACCCAGAGCACGGCGCCGATGAGGATGACGGTGGCGGCGATGATCGTCAGCCCCACGATGAAGTCGTTGGCGCGTTTCATGAGTTGCCTGACGGGTTGCGTCCGAGGAGCCAGACCACGGCCCAGAAGGCGTCGAGGACGAGGATCATGATGGCGGAATAAACGACGGCGTTCGTGGCGGCCTTCCCCACTCCCTGTGCCCCACCCCGCGCCTCCATGCCGTGCAGCGAACCGATGAGCGTGACCGCCGTGCCGAACGAGGCCGACTTCACCAGGCCGTAGCGCACGTCGAAGTGCTGGAAGAACATGCGCAACCCCCGCAGGAAGTCGTGCGTCGACAGGTCGAGAAGCGAGACCGACGCCGCCCACCCCGCCCCCACCCCCACCACCATCGCCAACCCCACCACCACCGGAAACATGACCGTCCCCGCCACCACGCGCGGAAAGACCAGGAAGGCGTGCGGATCGTAGGTGAGCGTCTCGAGCGCGTCGATCTGTTCGGTGACGCGCATGGTCCCCAACTCGGCGGCGATGTTGGCACCCACGCGTCCCGCCAGGGCGAGGCCGGTAAGCACCGGGGCCAGTTCCATCGTGATCGTCTTCTCGACGAGCGTCCCCACGAAATAGAGCGGGACGGCGCCCGTGAACGAGTAGCTCGCCAGAAGCGAGAGCACGATGCCGGTGAAGACGGCGATGAAGAGGGCGATGGGCAGGGAGTCGACCCCTAACGAGCGGGCCTGCGCGGTCGCCTCGGGACCCCACGTGCGGACGTCGCGCGCCGAGCGCACCGTCTCGGCCACGAAACGCCAGGTTCGCCCCGCCCCTTCTATCGAAGTGCGGGTCGTCCGTCCGAGATCTTCGACCGCCAGTCGAAGCGAACGACGCATCCCGCTACCCTCCACTGGTGGCGCGCCACCGGCTGGCGTCAGCACCAACCGGCAACGCGCAAGATACTCGACGCCCCTCGGGCGATGTGGCGCTCGCTGCGACGCTCCCTATCTCGCCCCCTATGGCTGCGCGAGCAACCCCAGCCGCAACGCAAACTGCACGTAATCGGCGCGGTGCGACAACCCCAGCTTCTCGTTGATCCGCTGCTTGTACGTGTCGACGGTCTTGGGGCTGATGAAAAGGCGTTCGCCGATCTCGGGTGCCGAGTACCCCTGCGCCGTCAGGCGGAGCACATCGCGCTCGCGTTCGGTGAGCTTCTCGAAGCGCTCGCGATCCACCTGGTGCGGATCCTTCTTGGTGAGCCCCTTTGCCAGCACGCGCGCGGCGGTGGGGCGCACATAGACATCGCCCTTGGCCACGGCACGCACCGCATCGACCAGTTCGCGATCGGCGGCGCTCTTCACGAGGTAGCCGGCCGCTCCGGCCTCGAGCAGCGGGACCAGGTAGTCCTCCTCGGGGTGCATCGTGAGGATCAGGACACGCGTGCTGACTCCCTTGGCGACGATCTCCTTGGTGGCGGCGGTGCCGTCCATCCCGGCCATCGAGAGATCCATCACGACGACGTCAGGCTTGAAGCGGTCTACCAGCGCGATCGCTTCGCGACCGTCCTTGGCCTCGCCCACGACATCGATGTCCTTCGCGGTTCCCAGGACAGCCTTGAGTCCCGCCCGGACGACCGTGTGATCGTCTGCAAGTACCACCCGGATCAGATCAGAAGTCATTCACGCCTCGACAATAACGTTAGGTTGCCGTCGTCTCGCTCGACGCCGCCGCACGGGCCGGCGCCAATAACGGGACGCTGGCGATGACCCGCGTCCCCCGCCCTGGCGCACTGTCGATCCCGAGTGCCCCATCGACCAACGCCATGCGCTCCCGCATGGTGAAGAGCCCCATCCCCGGACGCCGGCGATCGGCATCCTCGGGACTGAAGCCCACGCCGTCGTCGCTCACCTCCAACCGCGCGATGCGCCCCTCCACGCCGGCGCGCATCAGGACACACGTGGCATTGGCGTGGCGCAGCGCGTTGTTGAGCGCCTCCTGCGCCACGCGGTACAGCACGGAGCTGACCGCCTGTCCGATCTGGTGGGCCGTGTCCTCCACGACCACCTCGATGCGAATCGAGCCGCGCGCCTCGGACTCGCGCGCGAGATGCTGCAGTGCGGCCCCCAGCCCCAGGTCGTCCAGGACCCGCGGATGCACCGTCTGGGAGAGCATGCGCACCTCATCCAGCACGTCGCTGGCAATACGCCGAATGCGCTCCAGGCGTTCGCCGTCCCGCGGATCGTCGTTCTCGCGGATCACGACGCTCAGTTCCATCAGCAGCGCGGCGAGCGACTGCGCGGTCGAGTCGTGCAGCTCGCGGGCAATGTGCGACCGCTCGTCGTCACCGGCGCGGATGACGCGCGCCGTCAACTCGCGAAGCCGCCCCCGGTCGGCGGCAACTCCATCGAGCAGGACGTTGAGCGCTCCACCGACGCGCTGCAGGTTGACGTCGGCCAGGATCGAACGCGGGACGCGCGCCGTGAGGTCACCGCGCCAGACGCGTTGCGCCGTCGACTCCAGGTCGGCCAGCGGGCGCAGCGCGAAGAAGATCAGGATGAGGTTGACGATCGCGCTCCCGATGAGCGTCCCCCCAAAGAGGACCATGATCGGAACGTCGCCCGCGCCACCACGCCGGATGATCGCCACCGCGGAGAGCGCGACGATCAGCATGATGGCGTTGGCCCCCACCAGCTTTGCAGCCAGCGGGACCTGCAGCAGCGATCCGACCCACGACGGGATCTTCGTCCCGCTCGCAGTGTGCACCACCGGCGCACGGACGCTCGGAACGCTCCCCGGTTGAGTCGTGGCGGACGACAGTTGCGGTTCCGTAATCTCTCCCGGCGGCCGTGCCGCGCTTGCTCCTGCTCGGTCCCCCTGCCACGAGATGCGCGCACCCCGGCGCGTCACGGCAATCGACGCAGAAGACCACACCCGAAACAACACAACCGATGCTGCTGCCATCGGTTGGGCACCTGACATGCATCTCTGTTCGAGAGTATGGGGCATGTGAAAGTCAGGCTTTGTCGGGGGCTTGTCGGATAAACCCCGCTGTAACATCCCACATAATGTCAGGTTTTGCCCTACCTCGTCTACCGGGTCGGGGGTTTCACCGCCTCGGATCAGGGGGATTGGCCGTCACCGTTCGCCACCCCCTGACAGACCACCCCCCCCGTTGTACCGAAAATGTCTTCGCGAGCCTTGACGACCCTCACGCGCTCCCTCGGAGACGGACCATGATCGATGCGCCAACCCCTCATGCCGCCTCGGGTGAGGTGATCGCCTCTGGCGACCCGATTTCCGCGATCCTCCCCTTTGCCGGACGGCCGCTGACCGTCTGGCGGGATCTTCCGTGGTCGGTGGTGCGCGACGGCAAGGACCGCCTCCTCCTGCGCCTGGACCGCACGCGCGAGGAAGCACTCGGCGATCGCGCCAACCGGGAAGTCGTCATGGCGTGCGGCGCGGTCCTGGAGAACCTCAGGATCGCCGCCCACCACCATCGCGCGGAACTCGTCGTCGAACCGTGGCCCTACGGGCAGGAGCACTCCGTCGTCGCGCGTCTCTCGCTGGGCCAGGCACTCTCCCCGCGCCGCGAGGAAGAAGCGCTGTACTCCGTCCTCTCCAGCGCCCCGCAGGCAGCCGGCACCCGCATTGGCGGCGGTGTTTCCCCCGCCCTGATCGCGGTGCTGCGTCACGCCGCGCGCAGCGAAGGGGGGTGGCTGGACGTCGTGTCCGACGACGCGCGGCGTCAGATCGTCGGCGACCTCGAGTCGGAGGCCGCCGCCATTGCCGACGCCGAGCGTGGTGCGCGCCGCCTGCTCACCGCGCGCCTTGGCGCCAGCGGCGGCGGCAGCGTCGGCGGCGGGGCGCAGTTCGCGATGGGCGGCGGCGCATCGCTGGGTGAACTGCTGGGGGCGCTCGGTGCCAACGTGCAGCCGTCGAACGAGTGGAGTTCCGGGCGCGCCGCGGCGGCGCGCGGGAGCGCGCTCGAGGCCCCGGTGCTCGCCGTCCTTGGCGCGAGCGAAGACTCCCCCGATGCCTGGCTCAAGGCCGGCGCTGCGCTGCAGCGCGTCCTCCTGCACGCCAGTGTGCAGGGGCTCACCGCCGTCTTCCTCAACGAGCCGTTGCATCACCCGCTCCTGCGCGACGCGCTGCGCTCGGTGCTCTTTGCCGCCGGCGCGCCGCAGGCGATCCTGCGCTTCGACTTCGACGCCAACGGCGCCGTGGTCGACCTGCGCAGCCACCGGTTCGGGAGCGTGAGCGCCGCCTAGCGAGGGGCCCGGTTGTGCAGCGCGTGCGGTGGCGCGCAGTCGCATGCCCTTGCATGCCGCCGTATGCGGTGACGTGCGGCGCGCGACGCGATCGTGGCGCG
Source organism: Gemmatimonadaceae bacterium (assembly GCA_020852815.1). Taxonomy (NCBI): domain Bacteria; kingdom Pseudomonadati; phylum Gemmatimonadota; class Gemmatimonadia; order Gemmatimonadales; family Gemmatimonadaceae; species Gemmatimonadaceae bacterium. The sequence goes on from JADZAN010000013.1 coordinate 25,972, forward strand.
ATTGCCCCGCTTTCACCCCCCCGCTAGCGTGAGCGCATGACGAGCACGCTGGTGATCCGCCTCATCATCGCTGCCCTGGTGGGGCTGGCGGTGGGCATCGAGCGCGAGTGGTCCGGGCACGGCGCGGGCGGGGCCCATCCGCGATTCGCGGGGGTGCGCACCTTCTTCCTGATGGGGGCGCTCGGCGGAACGGCGGGGTGGCTCCTGACGGTGGGCTCGTCGGCAATGGCGGTGGCGCTCGTGGCGGGGGCGGCGCTCCTGGTGGGGCTCGCCTACTGGCAGGCGGCGCGCGCTGGCGGGCGCGAGGCCATCGACGGCACCACCGAGATGGCGGCACTCCTCGTGTTGGCGTTAGGCGTGCTGGCCGGGTGGGGGGAAGTTGGTGTGGCCGGCGGCGCGGGGGCGCTGCTCGTCCTTGCGCTCTCCGAGAAGGCGGCAATCCACGGCGCCGTGGCGCGCCTCGACTCCACCGAGTTCCGGGCCGCGGTCCAGTTCGCCGTGCTCGCCCTCATCGTCCTCCCGGTCCTCCCCAACCAATCGTACGGTCCGCTGGGCGGGATCAACCCGCGCGAGCTGTGGATCGTCGTCCTGATCTTCTCGGGGATCAACTTCGCCGGCTTCATCGCCCGCCGTGTGGTGGGCGCGTCGCGCGGCTACGGCGTCACCGGGGCGTTAGGCGGCCTGATCTCGTCGACCGCCGTCACGCTCCAGCTCTCCCGCCTGAGCAAGCTGCGCCCGGAGCTCAGCGCAGCGCTCGCCGTGGGCACCACCGCGGCCAGCACCATCCTCCTCCCGCGGGTGCTGGTCCTGTCGTTCGTACTCACGCCGTCGGTCGCGCTCGCCCTGGTGCCGTACCTTGCCCCCCCGTTTCTGGCGGGAGCGCTGGCCACCGGTGCCCTCCTCGTGCGCAGCGGCCGGGTCACCGGTGACGACAAGGGAGCGGAGGTCGAGCGCAACCCGCTGCGCCTCTGGTCGGCGATCCGGATGTCGGTCGCATTCCAGGCGGCGCTGATGGCGATCGAGTTCGTGCGCGGCTCCTTTGGCTCGCCCGGGGTCCTGCTTTCGGCGGCGCTCCTCGGACTCACCGACATGGATGCGCTCACGCTGTCGATGAACAAGATGGGGCGTGCCGACGGGATGGTCCCGCTGGCGGCGCAGGCCATCGCGGTGGGGGTGAGCGCCAACGCGGCGCTCAAGCTGGTGGTGGCGCTGGCGCTGGGCGGATCGCGCTTTCGTCCGCGAGCGGCGGCGGGGCTGCTGGTGCTGCTCATCGTCGGCGTCGCGACCATCGTGCTGCTCGCGCGTTAGGGCGTCAGGCGGCCGCCGTCGCACGCGCGTGACCCACAAACTGCCCACAAACTGCATGCGGCGCCGTCCGGAGAACCGGAACGGCGCCGCATGCACATGCCGGGTTTGGGTTGCCCCTCCCCCGGACCCGCGCGCCCCCTCAGCGAGCGAGCGTCAGGATGGTTTGTCCTGAGCCATGCGCAATTCGGAGAACCCAGTCACGTCCGGCGGCATCCTTGAGCAGGTCCAGGTGCTTGACGTCGCCGATGCCACGCGTGAGGTGCCGGGTGGAGTTCTCCATGTCACCCAGCATCAGTTCGATGCGGCGGTCGTGGTGATCGTACGCCGCACCGAGGAACGGATAGTCGTGCTGTTGCGCCTGCGCCCCGAATTCGGGGTCATCGACTTCGAGTGTCGTCACGCGCCCGGCGTTGCGGCGAGTGAAGGCCTCGAGACACGCCGCCCATTCGTGCTGGGGAATCTCGTCTGGATCCCCCTGTGGTAGCTGTCGGGAAACCGCCCCTGTTGGCGTAGGGACAGCGAACACCGAGCAGTGCGCACCGCGAATGAGGCCGGTGGCGGTGCTCCCGACCAGGATGCGGTCCACCAGCCCCGCGCCGCGACTCCCCGTCACGATGGTGTCGACGTGGGCGGACTTGGCAAAGTCGAGCAGTGCCTTGCTCGGCTTGCCGGTGAGCGTGATGGTCTCCACCGTCATGCCGCTGGGGATCTCGAGGCGCCCCCGCACGCGGGCAAACGCCGGTTCGACCCCTTCGCTGTAGTCCGACATCCAGGCCGCGTATGCCTCGGGTTGCAGCTCGAGGCGCGGGGCGACGTGCACCAGGTAGACCAGCGTCGCCGTGGGAAGCAGGCGAATGGCTGCCTGCGCCGCGACGATCGACGGTTCGCTGAAGTCGATCGCGATGGCCAGGCGCTGCGGGAGCGCGGTGAACTTGGGCGCTACCGCGAAGACCGGAACGCGCGACAGGCGCAACGCGTGCAGCGCCGTCTCGCCGCCAAACATGCGGTCGAGCAGGTCGTGATGCCCGATCCCCGCCACGATCATTCGAGCCCCGGCTTCGCGCGCCGTCCGCGCGATGAGCGCCGCCGGATCGCCATCCTTGACCTGCAGCGTCCACGTAGGGTGCGATCCGGCGAGTTCGGTGACCTGGTCGCTCACGCGTTGCCGCAGCGCGTTGCGACGCGCATCGTCGGTCTCGACCGGCGGGAGCAACAAGCCGTAGTCGGCCGCCACGAGGGGGAGCGGCTCGAGCACGGAGAGTACGATGACATTGGCGCCGGTACGCTCGACGAGCGCCGCAGTCAGCTTGAGCGCCGCGGCCGCCGACGCGGTACCGTCAGTAGCAACGACAATGGGCCCCAGCAGGTTGTGATCGCCCGTCACGACATCGACCCCAACCTGGGGCGTTGCAAGTGCGGTTGACATATGAGGGGACCTCCACCGCATCGCCGAGGGGGCCGCACCCTGCGGTCGCCGCTCGACTTACCTCGATAGTGCGAGTCGGCCGGGAAGGCGTCTGTCCTCCCTCAACCCACGCCCCGTGAGGGAGTCGGAGGGTTTGTGTCGGGTAAAGCCGCACGAAACAGTCCTCATTTGGCGCCCGGGGCGCCTCGCCGCCGACCTCGGCGGGAGAACTCGCGCCGGCGCTCGGGGGCAAGGCAAACCCGACGGGCCGCTCAGCCGTGCGGGGGCGGTGCGTCGCCCGTGCGGCCTGGGTCGGCGTACCGCGCCGGGGCGGCGCCGGCCATCGCCGCGCGCTGCCGTTGCGCCTGGCGGCGCCCGTAGGCCCAGTACACGACCATCCCCAGCGCCAGCCAGGTGAAGAGGCGGATCCAGGTGGCCCACGGGAGCGACACCATCTGAACGAAGCAGGCGAGGGCGCCGGCGATCGGGACCCACGGCATTCCCGGCGTCCGGAACGGGCGCGGGACTTCCGGCGCGCGGCGGCGCAGGACGAGGATCCCGATGCACGCGAGGACGAAGGCCAGCTGCGTCCCCATGCTCACCAGCTGCCCCAGCAGCTGCAACGGGAGGAGCCCGGCGGCAATGGCAATGGCGCCCCCCACCAGCGCCGTGCTCACGTGCGGCGTGCGGAACGTCGGGTGCACTCGCGAGAAGAGCGGCGGGAGGAGCCCGTCGCGGCTCATGGCGTAGAAGATCCGCGTCTGCCCGATGAGCTGGACCATCATGGTGCTGAAGAGCCCGAACAGGGCGCTCACCTTGATGAAGGGGCTGAGCCAGCGCATCCCGGTGGCGTCGATCCCCACCGCCAGCGGGTCGGCCACGTCGAGCCGGTCGAAGCGCACGATCCCCGTCAGCACGATGGCCACGGCGATGTAGAGGATGGTGCAGATGACGAGCGAGGCGAGGATCCCGATGGGCATGTCGCGTTGCGGCTGGCGGGCCTCCTGCGCCGCCGTGGACACGGCGTCGAAGCCGATGAAGGCGAAGAAGATCACCCCCGCCCCGCGCATCACCCCGCTCCAGCCAAACTCGCCGAACGTGCCGCTGTTGGGCGGGAGGAAGGGGGTGAGGTTGTCGCGCGAAACATAGGCCGCCCCCGCCGCGACAAACACGATGAGGACGGCAATCTTCACGATGACCAGCGCCGCGTTGGCGCTGGCGCTCTCCTTGATCCCCACCACGAGGAGCGCCGAGACGGCGAGGACGATGAGCGCCGCCGGCAGGTTGAAGACCCCGGTCGCGGTCGCACCTCCTGCCAGCGGGACCGCGGCGCCGAGTGGCGCGGTGAGCGCCGGCGAGAGGTGCCACCCCAGGTCGCGCATCAGCGAGACGAAGTAGCCGGACCACCCCACCGCGACCGTCGACGCGGAGAGGGCGTACTCGAGCATCAGGTCCCACCCGATGATCCACGCCATCACCTCGCCCACGGTGGCGTAGGCGTAGGTGTACGCACTCCCGGCCACCGGAATCATCGCCGCCAGCTCCGCGTAGCAGAGCCCCGCCAGCGCACAGGCCACGGCGGCGATGATCATGGAGAGGACGAGCGCCGGCCCCGCATGCCGCGCCGCCGCGGTCCCGGTGAGGACGAAGATGCCGGTGCCGATGATGGAGCCCACGCCTAACGCCGTCAGGTGCACCGGCCCCAGCGTCCGCCGCAGCACCCCCCGCCCCGCCTCCACGTGCAACTGCGCGATCGACTTGATGTAGCCCGCCATGTGCCCTCCATCCTGGGGAACGGCGCGCAGCCCAACCGCCACGCGCGCCCCCCAGAATGGAGCGAGCCCCCCCTGACAAGTGTCCGCCCCCCGTCCGCCCCCCGTCCGAGCCCTGTCTCGTTCCCAGCCCTCGCTGGGACAGGCCTCTCGTCCTCTCGTCTTCTCGTCTTCTCGTCTTCTAACGTTGCAGTCGATACCCCACCTTCAGCACCGTCAGAATGTGCCGCGGCGACGACGGATCGCGCTCCAGCTTTCGCCTCAGCTCCGCGATGTGCGTGTCGACGGTCCGGCTCATCACCGAGTCGTCGTACCCCCACACCTCGCGCAACAGGTCGAGGCGCGTGGCCAACTCGCCATTGCGCTCCAGCAGCGCACACAGGAGCTCGAACTCCTTGGGGCGCAGCGCCACCTCGCGTCCGTCGCGGCGCACGGTGCGCGTCGATGCATCGACTACCACGTCACCAAAGCGCTGCAGCGACGCGGTCGACGCGGCGGCCGCGGGCGACGCAGTGCCCGCTCCCGCCTCGCGCCCCTCGCGCCCTTCACGACGGGCGCGCCGCAGGAGCGCGTCGACGCGCGCCAGCAGCTCCATCAACCCGAACGGCTTGGTGACATAGTCGTCGGCGCCGAACCGGAAGCCGCGCACCTTGTCGGCCTCCTCGCCTAACGCCGTGAGGACCAGGACGGGGACGTCGTCGCCGCGCTCGCGCAGGTCGCGCAGCACTCGGTAGCCGTCGGCGTCGGGGAGCATGAGATCGAGCAGGATGAGGTCCGGACGCGCATCGCGCGCCTGCGCCAACCCCTCCTGCGCCGTCCCCGCCACCACCACGCGATACCCCTCGAACTCCAGGTTGCTGCGCAGCCCGGTTGCCAGGCGCTCGTTGTCTTCCACCACGAGAATGGTCGCCATCAGGCCACCCGTCCCGGGCGCGACGCTGGTGCACCGGCGGTCGCCTCGGCCGCCAGCGGCAGCGCCAGGCAGAAGGCGGCGCCCCCGCGCGGGCCCTCCTCGACCCAAACACGGGCGTGCATCGCGACGGCCAGCTCCTGCACCACGGCGAGCCCGAGCCCGCTCCCCCCGCGCCCACTGTCGCCCGCACTCGTCAGGCGCACGTAGGGGAGCCAGATGCGCGAGCGGTCGCTGGCCGGGATCCCGGCACCGGCGTCGTCCACGCGCACCACGCCCTCGTCGCCGGCGCGCCACACCGCCAGGTGCACGCCGCGCGACGGGACGCCGTACTTCACCGCGTTGTCCAGCAGGTTGAGCAGCACCTGGCGAATGGCTCCGACATCGCCGCGCACGCACGGCGCATCGCGCAGCTCCCACGTCAGCGCCCCCCCCGACGATTCGGCGAGCGGGACGAACGCCGTGGCCACCTCGCGCGCCACGGTCCCCAGGTCGACCGGCTCCAGCTGCAACGGCGCGGCGCCGCGCGACGAGCGCGAGAAGTGCAGGATGTTTTCCACCATGTGCATGAGACGGCGCGCCTCCTGCACGATGGTCTCGGCTGCCTGCCGCGCCTCGCGCGGGGTGCGCGCCCGCTCCAGCGACAGCGTCTCGCCAAACAGGAGGATCTGGGCCAGCGGCGTGCGCAGCTCGTGCGACACGCTCGAGGTGAAGTCGGCGCGCAGGCGCGCCAGCTCGTGCTCGCGCCGGATCTGCACCAGCGCCACCGCCCCCAGCGCCGCCGTGAGGGCGAGCAGTCCCACCAGCAACGGAACGTTGGACCGCTCCGGCGTCCCCACGGCGAGCCGCCCCGCCGCATCGCGTCGCAGCGACACATCGATCGTGAGCGCGGCATCGCTCCACTCGGCGCTCCCGCGATACACCGTCCCATCGTCACGCCCCAGCCGCAACACCTCCTGCGCGCCGCGGCGCACGCGCACCGCCAGCAGCGAATCGTTTGGCACGGGAAGCGGCGTCACGGCGGGAAGCAGTCGATGCTCGCGCATCACCGCGTCGGGGATGCGTCGCTCCACCGCCGAGGGACAGGCCGTGAGCGCGTAGACGGCGATTGGCGTCCCGAGCCGTGCAAAGCGCACCCCCATCACCACGGCGCTCCGCCTTCCGGCAATCGTCGCCATGTCCAACCGCCACGGCGCCTCCGGCACCGGGAGCGTGCGCCCCGCGCGCGCGAGCACCCCGAACAGCGCCGCCTGTACCTCGTCAGGCACTCCTTCCGGCCAGATGGCGCGTTCCCCGCTGCGCAGATCCAGGCGCGCCAAGGCGCGCGGTGGGGCGCTGTCGCCGGCCATGCACGGAAAGGCCCCCTCGGCACTGGCGGCGAGCGTGGAAAGCGCGAGCGGCGGCTCGTACGGCGAGGCGGCCGTTCCCACCACTACCATGCCTAACGCGCGGAGCACTTCGCCCTCCAGGCGCTGGCGGGCATCGCTCCGGAACTCCCACGCCGCCATGGCCGCGTACTCGCGCAGGGCGCGCTCGGCCGTCATGCGCTCGGCGCGCGCCGCCTGGTGCGCCTCGTACGCCAGGCGCGCCGACACCAGCACCGTCGCCATCAACAGGACGACGAGGAGGGTGACGCGCGTCGGGACGGCGCGGGACAGGCGAGACGGCATGCGCGGAGCTTATGTCGCGGGGGCGGTCGTGCCAACGATGGGGCGAAGCGCGTGCCCTACCATACGCGTTCCCCCGCCCCTGCGACGCGGTTCTGACACGGCTCTGACATGAACGGCGCTGACGTGCTCGGCGCAGACATCACGCGGCATCACTCCTCGTAGGCGACGCGGCTGGCGCGCAGCGCGTTGAGGATCACCGCCACGTCGATGGCCTCCTGCACGAGTGCACCAGCCACCGGGGGGAGGTAGCCGAGGGCCGCGACGACCATGCCGGCCGCGCTCAGTCCGAGGCCGACGCCAATGCTCTGCCTGGCGATCCGCAGCGTCCCCTGCGCAATGCGCATCGCCTCGCCCACGCGCGAGAGGTCGTCGATGAGGATCACGACGTCGGCCGCCTCGGCAGTGATCCCTCCCCCGTGACCGGCGAGGGCAATCCCGACGTCGGCGCGCGACAGCGCCGGGGCGTCGTTGGTGCCGTCGCCCACCATCATCACGTGTCCCACCTCGCGGGAGAGTGCGGCGACGCGATCCACCTTGTCGCCCGGCAGCAGGTCGCCGACCGCCTCGGAGATCCCGACCGTCGCGGCGACCGCTTCCGCATTTCGTCGGTTGTCACCCGACAGCAGCAACGTGCGGCGCACGCCGAGTGCCGGGAGCGCGCGCAGGAGCCCGCTGGCCGACGCGCGAATGCGGTCGTCGTAGTCGATGGCGCCGCGCAGCACGCCATCCACCGCAACGAAGGCCCGCAGCGATACGCCGTCGTCATCGAGCGGTGTGGCAGCGGCGGGATCGGCGCCGAGTTGTTGCAGGACGTACGCGCGGGCACCGACCACGACGGTGTGCCCTTCCACGTTGCCGGCGACGCCCTGCCCCGGCGCCTCGCGAATGTTCGCGGGGAGGGGGAGCACGCCCACCGCGTCGCGCGCCGCCTCGGTGGTGGAGCGTGCCAGCAGGTGGCCGGCGCGCTGCTCCACCGCGCCCGCCAGCCGCAACAGCTCGCGCTGGGGGATGCCGTCGAGCGTCAGCACGCGACTCACGCGCGGACGCCCCTCGGTGATCGTCCCCGTCTTGTCGAAGATGGCGACCTGCGCATCGGACAGCCGCTCCAGCGCGCTCCCGCTGCGGACAATGATGTGTCGCGTCGCCGCGCGATTGATCCCGCCGATGATCGCCACGGGGGTGGCGAGGATGAGCGGACACGGCGTGGCCACGACCAGCACAGCGAGTGCCCGCGTGGCATCGCCGCTCAACCACCAGGCCAGCGCGCAGACCAGGAGCGTGACCGGGGTGAACCAGCCGGCGTAGCGGTCCGCGAGTCGCTGCAACGGAGATTTGGAGGACTCGGCTGACTTGACCAACTCGACAATGCGGGCATACTGGCTCTCGCCGGAGCGCGCCGTGGCTCGCATCACGAGAGCCCCGCTCCCGTTCAGCATCCCGCTCAGCACAGCGGCACCGGGCGCCACCCGACGCGGAACGGGTTCACCGGTGAGTCGCGAGGTATCGAGCTCCGAATGTCCCTCCACCACCTCGCCGTCGCACGGCACCACCTCGCCCGGCCTCACCACCAGTCGATCGTCCACCGCGATCGACTCCACCGGGATGTCGTGCTCATGACCTTCGGTGAGGAGGTGCGCCGTGCGCGGCGCGGCGTCTTCCAGCGCACGCACCGCGGCCGACGCTCGCCCCTCGGCGTATCGCTCCAGCGCCTCGCCGCCCGTCTGCATGAGGACCACGACGAGCCCGGCGAGCGGTTGCTGCAACGCCAACGATGCGCCGATGGCCAGCGCGGCAATGACGTCGGTGGCGAAGTTTCCCTTCGACACGGCAACCAGCGTGCGGACCAGCACCGGTGCTCCGGTGATGCCGAGCGCGAGGAGCCACGTGAAGCGCGCGATCTCGTCGCCACCCTTCCAGTGGGCAACGCCGCCGAATAGCATCCCCGCCAGCGCGCCAACGGGGAGGATCGCCGCGCGCCACATTGCCACGCGCGATGTCTCGTCCCGCCTCATTGCCCGACAGCTCGCGAGGGAAGCACCCGATGCGTGACGCCTGCGCGCGTTGACATGCTGTCGGTGTTCCGTTCAGGAGGACCCATGCAACCCATGCTTCGCACGCACACCGGAAGGGGAGGCTTCGCGATCGCCGCGGTGTTCGGTGTCGCGACGCTGCTCACCGCCTGCACCGCCACACCCTCCCCCGTCCATGTGGTCGGGACGCGCTCGGAGGTGGCCGTGATCGCCGGCGAATGGGAGGGAGAATACCACAGCGTCGAGACCGGGCGCAGCGGCAACATCTCGTTTTCGCTCAAGGCGGGGACCGACACAGCATTCGGCGACGTCGTGATGGTCCCGCGCGCCGTTGTCCCTTCGACGAGCGATCCGCGCAGCGCGGTCCCGGGAATCCCCACGGCACCACAGGTCCTCCCCATCTCGTTCGTGCGCGTGGCCACCAGTACGATCTCGGGGACGCTGGACCCGTACAAGTCGCCCGACTGCGGGTGCACGCTCCGCACGGTCTTTCGCGGCACGATCAGCGGCGACCGCATCGACGGGACGTTCACCACCGACCACAGCGATCAGTCAGCGCCACAGCAGAAGGGGAGCTGGTGGGTGAAGCGGAAAGTCGTCGCAAAGCCTTAGTCACGCAGGCGCTCATCGAGCGATACACGAACGGGCGACCGCAACAGGTCGCCCGTTCTCGTGCCGTGTCGCATTGCGACGACGCGCTACTTCTCGAAGACGTACTGCCGCACCGTGAGGCGCCGCTCGGCAACTGCGCGCAGGATGTCGGTCGTGGTGAGGATTCCCACCAGTGCCCCGTCCTCCGTCACGAGCGCGCGCTGCGCGCCCGACGCGAGCATGCGTTGCGCCGCGTTGGAGACTTCCATCGCACTTTCGACGGTACACACCGTGCGCGACATGGCCTCGGCCACGGAATGGTCGGCCAACAGATCCCACGCGGGTCCCTTCGACGAGGCAAAGCGCTCGGCAACGTCCGGGCCTTCCGACGGCCACCAATCGGTGAAGTAGGACGAGGACAGCGTCTCGCCCTCCTGCCACTCTTCGAGTTCTTCCTCGTCCGCCTCATCGTCGGGCTCCACATCGAGCTCCTGGTCGGGTGGCGGCGTGACCGACTCAAACTCGATGATGTCGGTGGCCGAGAGGACGCCGACGACCTTGCCACCGTCGAGGACCGGCGCACCACCGATTCGGCAGGAGACGAGGACCTCCACGGCATCGCGCAGCGTCTGGTCTGCGCTGAAGGAGACGACGCTGGGCGTCATGATCTCGCGTACCCTGAGCATGGGACCTCCTGCCGGACGGCGGTGAAGCGTACGGAACGTCGTATCCCTATGTTCGGCGAGCCCACACCGACCGTCAGTCAGACTTTCACCCCGCGACCGTCGGGCGTTCTGCATGATGCGACGGCGTGCGCACGCGCTCATGAAAGACGAACCGGCGCGTCCCGCTCACGGACGCGCCGGCTCGCGCACTCACGACTTCCTGGTTGGGGCCACCGTGCCGCCGTGTGGCGAGTATGGCGATGGCTCGCCGGCTGGTGGCGCTCCCGCCGGGTTGGGCATTCCTGGCGTACCGCCCGGGTGCGCGTCCATTTGTGGCGCACGCTTCTTGACCTCGGCGAGTGCGCTGTCGGCGAGCCCCTTGTCAGAGGTCGCCTGTCCCACCATGTACGCGCCGAACCACGGCGCCGCATGCGTCGGATCGGACTCCGTCGCCTTCCTGTAGTACGCCAGCGCCCCCTTGAAGTCCTTCACGCGGAAGGCGGTGTTGCCCGAGTCGACGTAGGCCTGTCCTGCTGCGGTCAGCTTGGGACCGGCGCTGGCCGGCTGGTCGATTGGCACGTGACCCGGCGGGAGCGAGTCACTCGCCGCCATGCCCTGCTTGGCATCGTTTGGCTTGGAGCAGGCGCACACGAGAAGCGCGCCGCCCACCATCCATCGCATCATATGTCTCACGAACGTCCCCTTGTTGGTTCGGTCAGGTGGCAGCGGAGGCACATCGTGGAGGCCTGCTTCCCGAGGCGAGACGCATCGAAGTCAGCCCCGTGTGGATTCACGCCCCACCCTCGCTGTGAATGGCAACGCAGGCAGTCGCGCTGCGCGTGACAGGTGATACACCCCTCGATCCCCCGTCGCGCCGCCTGCCCGTGCTGCAGGAGCCATAGCGGCTGCCTGTTGTGGTAATTTGACGCGTGCTGGCCCGCCCGCGCGAGCCCCTGCTTCTGATGGCAGCCGCGACAGAACACTTCCGCGTTGTGACAACCGGCGCACTCGATGTCGCGCCCGTAGGCGTCGCGTGCGTGGCGCGCCACGAAGTTCACGCCGTGGAAGTTGCGACGCGACTCCCCGGCGTGGCAGTCCGAGCAGAAGCGCTGGGCATGGCACCCCTCGCAGGTGAATCGCCCGCTTCCGGCCGCGCTCGCATGCTTCTTGTCAAAGCCTAGCGGGTGCGGGCGGACTACGGTCCGGGTGGGGTCGGCGTGCGGCAGCGCCACCCGCATCCCCGACGTGGGATCGGAGCCCGTGGGCGCCTCCGGCCTCACGACGCGGCGCGGAATCACCAGCTGCACGCCGGGGAGCGAGGTGAGGCCGTCGGGGAGCCGCCGGATCACCGACATCCCGATCGTCCCGGTGTGGCAGACAGTACAGCTGGGCTGCGCATGACAGGCGCCGCAGCGCCGCGTGTTGGACGACGCCGTGCGTCCGTGCGACGAACTCCACGAGTCGGCGCGGTGATCGTCGGGGGTGAGATATGTCGCCCCCTTGCCGCGCAGCATGGCGGCAACGCGTGCATCGGGAAGGAGCGACGTGATGGCCTTCACGTCGGCCGCGTTCACGTGGCAGCGCGCACACGACTCGCGCGTGTGACAAATCGCGCACATCGAGACGTCGGTGTCCTTGTCGGGATTGTGCTTCAACAAGTAGCGGTCGACGTTGTGCGACGGCGGCTTGGGAAGTGACGAGAGATGCGCAGCGGTGAGCGTCTTCGACGCCGCGGCCGCCAGGTGGCACTTCGCGCAGCGGCTGTCAGCGGACAGGTGCCCGGTGGCTATCGTCGCGTGACACGACTGGCAGATTTCCGGCGGCGCGCGACGGACGTCCATCCAGTCGGCCCCCGGCGCCACCGCGTGACACGTCTGGCAGTAGCGTCCCGGCGCATCCACGCGCGTGGCGTGGTCCTTGTGCACGAAGCGCAGGAAGTCGTGACGCGTCGGCGCGCCGACGTACGGGACGCGCGGCTTGATGATCCCGTCGTGGCACTCCGCGCACAGCGACGGCGGCGGCATCACCGCCAGCGTGTCACCCGTCGTTGCCCCGGCGTGGCACCCCGTGCATGTCGGGAAGAGGCGCCCGTGCCGCTTGTGCGGGAACGCTTCGACCGTCGGCCGTCCATAGACCTGCGCCGGCGCCGGGACGGTGACGACGGCCAGCAGCACGACTCCCAACACGAGCGATGCAGCTGCCATTCGCGAGCGCCGCGAAGTCAGGCCGCGCCGGAGAGTGACAAAGAAGCGGCGCATCATCGGCCGGCTCCGCGCGCAAGCCCCGGATCGCCGCCCAGCGCCCACTCCAGCCGCACCGACGCGCGACGCTGGCTCCAGTCGGTGCCCGGCGCATCGCTCGACAGGCGATGGTGGAAGACGGTCCCATCCGCCACCAGTCGCACGTCCTCCGACACACGCACGCTCCCATCGAGCGTCACGCCGAGCACGCGCCCGGTTCCCACGCGAAACTCGTAGATGGTCTGGAAGTCGGTGGCGCTCGCGCCTAACGCCCATCGCGGCGTCGGCGTCCATCGCGCCCCCACCGATGCGTCGGTGCGCGAGGCGCCGAACCCCAGGTCGGCGGAGTAGCTCACCGTCGCGGCGAAGCGCTGGCTCGGCAGCCAGCTCGCGTCGACTCCCGTGCGCCATCCGTCGGAGCGCAGCGGGAGGTAGTCGACACCGGTGTGATCCTCGGCGTAGACCCGATACGCGCCATGCCCGCTCACCTGCCACATGTCGCTCGGCGCGCGCCACGCGACCTCCGCGCGCCCCTCGTCGAAGCCGACCGGGGCAAAGGCCCCCCAGATGGTCCACGTCTCGAAGAATGGGCGTCGGCGACGCGCCTCGACCGTCCCCTCCAGGTGCAACGGGAGGAGCCGGGCGGCGCGCACGCGCGCCACGTTCAGCGCGCGCCCCGTGACGTCATACGCCAGCGAGGCATCGATCGTCGTGTTGCGAATGCTCATCGAGGCATCGAGGCCCGCGCGTTCCGACAGGAGGGCCGAACGATCGCGGTACACGATGCGCTGATAGACGGCCGACACCGAGCTGAGGTCGCTGGGACGCGTGCGCACGCGCACACCCACGAGGATCCCATCGTCCTCGGGAGGAATGTCGTCGACTGCACCAATCAGTTTGGTGGTGTATGAGTCGTTGAGCCCCTGTACCAGCGCGCGCCCGCCGTACACCTCCAGCGACTGCACGCCGCGCCGCAGCAGCAACGATCCGCCATCGAAGTTGTAGGTCCCCAGCCCGCTGTAGGCCCACACCCGCCCCAGCCTCGCCCTTCCGCTGGGGCGATCGATCTCCACGTACGCATCGAGCGCATCGAAACGGTCGCCCATGCGAGGCCACAGGTCGGCGCCGCCCAGCGAGCTGCGCGCGCGAACATGGGCGTGGGCGCTGATCCCGCGCCCCAGCCCCCACGCGGCAAAGGTGAGGTCCTGCAACAGCGGCGTGGTGCGCTCGCGAATACCGGATGTGTTGTAATAGCAGAAGCTCGCGTCGACGGGACACTGCACCAGCTTGCCGTCCGCGGTGGTTCGCGTCGTTCCCTCTCCGGGGACATCCGACGCCGGCAGGGAGTCCTCGCGCCAGGGGCGCAGGTCGATCGACTGCACCCACGTGGCTCCCGTGATGCGGACGCCTTGCGCCGCCACTTCGCCAAAAGGCCCGCTGAGCGCCACGACCGCCACGAGGCATCGCGTCCAGGAGCGCACTATTTCACCTCCTCCACGATCTTCACCTCGTTCCAGCTCACGCGATGACACTGCACGCAGTCCTTCTGCGCAAAGTGCGAGAGCTGGTCGCGGTGACACGTGAGGCAGATGGACCTGGTCGGTGGAAAGGCCGCCGCTGACGCATCCTTGTGGCATCGGGCGCAGCCATCATGCGTCACGCGCTCGTGCGCCACACGCGGCGACGGATGGCAGGCAATGCAGTTGCGCTCGACGTCATGATGGTCGCGATGGCACGACGTGCACTGCTTCACCAGCGTCTTGCTCACGCCTTCGGCGTGACACGTGGCGCACGCCTGCTTCTGGTGCCGCTCGTGCTCGAAGCCCAGCGTGCGCGTGCTGTCGATCTTGCGCACCGAGACGTGGATCGTGACGCGCGCCGCACGACTCGTGGCGAGTTCCCGCGGTTCGTGGCACCTGGTGCACTGGTCGGCGCGCTCCTTCGCATGATGGCACCCCTGGCACGACGCCTTGTCGCGCACCGTGAGCGTGGCGTGCCCGGTCTGCATGTCGTGGCACGCCGAACAGGAGAGCGTCTTGTGCCGCGAGTGGGGAAAAGTGGAGTCCGCGGCTGTGCCCTGCCCGGGGCGCGGGAGCTGTTGCGCCTGGAGCGTGGTTTTCTCCTGGTCCATCGCCGGCGGCGCAACGAACGGCGCATCCTCGCCGCGCGTCACGTCGCTCCACCCATCGGAATCGTACGCTCCATCATCCGCGGGCGAGGGCCCGCCCCGGCGGCGCACCGTCGCGCTGGCGCCGCTGCCGCGAACTGGCGCCTCGGCGTTCGTCACCTTTCGCAACAAACCGCGGCGTGCCGGCCGATCCTCGAAGATGGTGGAGTGGCAGCTCAGGCACTCCTTCCCCTTCACCTTCCAGGTGTGCGACTTGTGGCACTGGGTGCAGTCGTCGATCGCGTGGTCGCCAAGGCCGCGGTGGAAGACCGTCAACGTGTCGGCGCTCGCGTGGCACTGGGCCGTCGCGCACGACTTGATGGCGCCGTCGGCCCGGTCCTGCTTGTGCGCGTTGTGGCAGATGCCGCACTGCGCCTTGTGCGGGTCCTTGTCGAGCCCAGCCTTCTCCAGCTTCTCCCGCATCTCGTGGCAGTAGAAGCATTGCGGCTTGAGCGGGACGAGCCCTACCCGCGCCGAGTCGACCGATGCGGTGTCGACCATCGGGCGCGAGAACTCATGGCACGTCGCACAGTGCAGCGACGTCTGGTCGGCCATCTTTCCGAGCTTGACCTTGATCTGGTCGTGGCACCCCGACTGCTTGCACGAGGCGTCGGTCGGGGCAAAGCGATGCACCTCGCGGGCATGGCAGTTCACGCACATCAAGTCCTTGAGCGAGGCCGAGTCGGACTTCATGTGCGCCTGGTGCCCCGCCGTCTGGCTGATGAACTGCCAGACGCTGTCGCGCTTTTGCGTGATGTGGCACTCGGCGCAGATCCGGTTGGGGACCTTGGCATGCGCCTCGATCTTCTCCGGGCGATCCATCACCCAGAAGTACAGCTCCTTGGTGCTGGCGAAGATCGACTGCTGGTGGCAGGAGTGGCACTGCAGCTTGGAATGCTCCGACTTCTGGAAGCGCCCGAACGCCGACGACATGACGTGGCAGCTCGAGCAGAAGTCGTTCTCGTGCATCATGTAGTGGTACGTCCAGCCGCCGCCGAGGCCAGCGGCCAGGAGCGTTGTCCCGACGCCGGCGCCTAACGCCAGCTTGTAGCCGCGCGTGCGCGAGGCCAGCCAGGCACCAAGGGCGGCGCGACGCTTCCAGGCGAGCCAGACGACGATGAGTCCGAGGACGGTGCCGAGGACGACGCCCCCGATCTGGATCCACTGCGGGACCCCGGAGAAGAGGAAGCGAAAGACGGTGGCCACGCCACCAGGCAACGGCGACTGGTCCATGCGAACCGAGTCGGGCACAGCGCCGTGCATGGCCTCCAGTGATGCCACGCGTCGCGCCATGTCGTACGACACCGTCGGGGCAATCGCGGTCATGCGAGGGGGAGTGCACGCGGGACGGCCCGCGTGCGCAGGGGGATCTTGCACGAAGCGGGTGAACGCATGCCTGCCGTTCACCCGCTTCGCTCAATGGGAGTCCGTCATCCCATCACATCTAGTTGTTGCCGCGACGTCCGAGGATCTGCTGGTCGAACGGTGCCAGCATCGGGAGGGCGATCGGCGGCGTGATGCCGTAGTCCTTCGCCATCTGCGCGATGCTCGCCTTCAGCAGCGCCTTGGCCAGGAACGGATTGTGGACTTCCGACCCTGGGTGCAGCGCGAGGTTGCGATTGAACGTCGCCCCGCGCCACGTCGAAGCCTTGCCAGCCACCTTGTCGCCCGCCGGGACCTTGGCGTCGTTCAGCATCGGAAGGAGCGCATTCGCGAGCAGGAGAATGTCGCCCTCAGCCGTGGTCATGATCGCACGAGCCGAGCCCTCGGTGCTGTGACAGCCCGAGCCGAGACACGACTTGAAGGAACGCGACGTGGTCGCGCACGTCTGGCTCGCCGTGGGGGCGCCATTGGCGTCCACGCACGGGATGGCGGCGAAGCGGTGACCGGTCACGGTCTGCACGAACTTGCCCGTCGCCTTGTCGGTCACGTCGTACTTGTTGAGGTGGCAGGTCGCGCAGAGCTTCGGGTTCTTCGCGCTGCCATGCGTCGCCACGAGCGACGTGTCGACCGTCACTCCCGGCGGCCACCAGCCCGCCTCACCCATGAGCATCGGCCCTTGCGGCGAGTGCGGCGAATTCTGGCTCCCCGCGAAGTCGGGGTTGGCGCGGCGATAGTGGCACTTCATGCACAGGTTGTTCTCCACGTCACGCGAATCCATCGGGAAGCGCAACTGCTTCGCGTTGGACCCACCGTGCGGGTCGTGACAGACGACGCACGTCACGCCAAGCGCGGTTGCGGAAGTCGTGCCCTGTGACTTCTCGACGAAGTTCGTGTTCACGCCCCACGCCTCGAGCACGCGCTGCCCGATGTGGCACCCCTGGCACGCCGCGCGCGGGCCACCCGGGACTTCAGGGGCCGTGGCGGTTGTGCCGTTGTAGGCTCGCGTGTACGACGTGGCGTGACGCGTGCGGCGCCACTCTTCCACGAACGGATGGTGCGTTCCCGCGTGACACTCGGAGCAGCCGTTGGTCTGCGTTGCACCGGTGTCGGCCTTGGCCGAGGCCAGCATCTGCCCGCGCGCCGGCTTCTGCACGTGCGCCAACCCCGAGGAGTGGCAGCTCTCGCACTGCACGTCGTGATAGCGCGCGTCCTTCGTGGTGCGCCACCCGGCCAGCGTATCGGTGACCGTGTTGCCCAGGTTGTTCACCGTGTGGCACGGCTGGCAATAGCCCTGCATCGAGCCGCTCTTGTCGAGCGTGTTCCATGCGCCCGCATGCTTCGTCGTCTGCCACTTGGCCTGCTGCGACACGTGGCAGCTCCCACACACGGTCGCCTTCGTTGCTTCATCCGTATAGCCAAGGAAACTCGCGGCCGCCGTCGGAGGCGCCGCGTAGTTAGGGCCGTCCCGGTAGACGATCTTCTCGTCCACACAGCCGTTCACGCTGATGAGCATCAGTGCCCCGATGCCCACGGCGGCCAAGTGAATCCCACTGCGCCTAGTCATTGACCCGACCTCCTGCTGATATGGATCACACACACCAACAACAATTCGACTGCCAAGCGATCCTCACCTGATGAATCGTTCATTCGGCCGTAATTCTACGTAGGTGCTTTCTCTACGCCACGGGGGAAACCCCTGACATCGTGGTAATCTTCACGCACGCGCGCACGACAGTTTTTCCTAACGAGCCTCGACCACACCACACCTCCGCAACGACAACGGGCCGCCCCTGTGGGACGGCCCTGCGGGTTTCGCCTAACGCTTGTCAGGTAACTTCGGTACGGACGCGTCGGGCTTCGCTCACTCCGGCGACGATTCGTCCCCGGATTTGGCCGCATTGGTCCACTTCGTCACGGCACGCCAGATCACCAACCCACCGGCCGCGACCATGACCACCGGGAGCAGGTACGCCACCAGGTTGAAGCCGCTGGCCTTGGGCTCGAGCAGGATCCACTCGCCATACTTGGCCACGAAATACGCCTTTACTTCGTCCGGCGACTTGCCCGATGCCAGTTGGTCGCGCACGACCCCCTTCATCTCCTGCGCCAGCTCGGACGGGGAATCCTGTATACTGTTCCCCTGGCATACCGGGCAGCGCAGCTCCGACGCAACCTGTCGCGTCTTCTCCTCCAGCACCGGATCGTTGGAGACCGGCGCGCTCCGCTCGCCCACGATCCCCGAGTCGGCGAGGGCGGCCCCTGCCGTGGTCTGCTGCGCGGCAATCGGGCGCACCGCACCGGAGAAGAGCGCACCGCCCCACGCGGCGGCGACAAACCAGAGTCGAGCGCGCATCACTGCCCCGTCGTGGGTACGGTGACCTTGCGCGCCGAGTCGCCGGGCCCGCCCTCGAGCGACGGATTGCCCCCGCCCCCGGCTGGCGCCGGCTGCGCCAACAGCGAATCGAGCTTGGACGCCAGCACCGTGGCCGTCACCGGCCCCACGTGCTTGTACGCCACGCGCCCGTCGCGCCCAATGAAGAACGTCTCGGGAACGCCGTACAGCCCGTAGTCGATCGCCACGCGCGTGCGCGGGTCCTGCAGCGACGGATAGCTCTGCCCTCCCATCTCGGCGATCCAGCGCGTTCCGTTCTGCGGCTGGTCGTTGTAGAGCACTCCGTAGAACTTCACGCCGCGTCGCGCATACACCTCCGCCACCTGCGACAGCGTCTCGTGCTCGTCGCGGCACGCCAGGCACCACGAGGCCCAGAAGTTGAGCACCACCACTTCACCCTTGTGATCGGCGAGGCGAATGGTGTCGCCCGTGGCCCGGTGCTGCTCGCCCGTCCCCTCGGCAAAGACCGCCATCGTGAACAGCGGCGCCTCGCGCCCGGGCAGCGGCGACGGAATATCCTTGGGGTCGCGGGTCATCCCGAACCCCAGCAAGCCGATGATCGGAACGGCGACAGCCGCCGCTATCCCCGCGCGCTTCCAGTTCATCAGTCCGCTCCCTCCAGCGACTCGCTGGCCATGATCGCTCCACCACCGGCAACGGGCGACGGCGCCACGCGCACGTCGGCCGCAGTGGCGCCTAACCATGCCGTCGAACGCCGGCGCGTGGGGAACATCGAGATGATCGCGCCAAGGCAGAGGATCCCGCCGCCAACCCAGATCCAGGGGACGAGCGGCTCCACGATCACCTTGAGCGTGGCGTCCGAGCCATCCTGCTTGAAGGCCATCAGGTTGAGATAGATGTCACCCCATGGACGACTGCGCACGTCGGGCGTGGGAATGGGCTGCTGCGACGTGGGATAGAAGTTCATCGCCGGGTCGAGTCGCCCGATCTCCTTGCCATCCTTGAGAATCGCGACCGACGCGGCAATGCGCGAACGCTGCGGCTCCTCTCGCGCATAGACGTCGAGCAGCTTCACCTCGAACGCCCCCGCCGGCATTGACGCGCCCTTCTTGACCGTGGCCTCGTACTCCGCGCGGAAGGTGGCCGACGCCGCGATGGCCAGCGCCACCGCGATCACGCCGAAGTGCGCCACATAGCCGCCGTAGCGACGCCGGTTGGCGCCAACCAGCCTGCCTAACGCGGTGAGCGCGTCCTCGTTGCGCAGGCGCATGCGCGCCGTGATGCCGGTCACGTACTCGCGGATGTTCGCCACCAGCGCAAACGCGGCGAAGGCGAAGCTCAGCACCGCGTACGGATGGCGCGCCCCCGCACCGATCGCGGCAATGGCACCGACCACGGCGCCCACCACCGGCGGGAGGAGTTGCCGGCGCACGACTTCCTTCGAGGCGCGGCGCCACGGCAGAGCCGGCCCTACCCCCATGAGGAAGAGGAGCGACGCGCACAGCGGGAGCGTCATCTTGTTGAAGAACGGCTCCCCTACGCTGACCTTCACCCCGCGCAGCGCCTCGGCCACGATCGGGAAGAGCGTCCCCACCAGCACCGTGAAGGTGAAGGCGGTGAGCATGAGGTTGTTGAGGAGGAAGATCGTCTCGCGCGCGGCGACGCCATCCAGGCGCCCCTCGCTCGCCAGCGCCTCGGAGTTCCCGGCCACCAGCGCAAACGAGACCAGGAGCGTGAGCGCGATGGCCACCAGGAAGTACATCCCGATGGGTCCTTCTCCAAACGCGTGCACCGACGACAGGACGCCGGAACGGGTGAGGAAGGTTCCGAGGATGGTGAGGGCGAACGTCGCGACGATGAGGTTCAGGTTCCAGAGCTTCAGCATCCCGCGTCGCTCCTGCACCATCACCGAATGCAGGAAGGCCGTCGCCGTGAGCCACGGCATGAACGACGCGTTCTCAACCGGGTCCCACGCCCAGTAACCTCCCCATCCCAGCACCTCATACGACCACCACATCCCGGCAATGATCGCCGCGGTGAGGAAGGCCCACGCCCCCAGCGTCCAGCGGCGCGACAGGCGAATCCAGTCGTCGCTCGCCACCTCGCCGGCGGCCATGGCGCCCACGGCGAAGGCAAACGGGACGGTCATCCCCACGTAGCCGAGGTACAGCAGCGGGGGGTGGACCCCCATGAGGATATGGTTCTGCAGCAGCGGGTTAGGCCCGGGCCCATCGGCTGGCGTCGGCGATACCAGCGTGAACGGATCGGCCGGCCCCACCAGGAGGATGAGGAAGAAGACGCTGACCGCCAGCATCGTCATCGTCGTGTAAGGAATCAGCGCCCCTTCGCGCTCGCGATTCCAGAAGACGACGAGCGCCGACAGCAGCGTGAGGACCCAGGCCCAGAAGAGGATCGAGCCCTCCAGCGCCCCCCACAGCGAGATGATCGTGTAGAAGAGCGGCGTCGCGCGGCTCCCCACCTGCGCCACGTACCCGACGCTGAAGTCGTGCGTGATGAGCGCGTAGATCATCGCGAAGGTTGCCACCGTCACCAGGGCAAACACCGCGTAGGTCGCCGTGTACATCGCGCGCACCAGGTCGTCGCGCGTGCGGCGAACGGCGATCGGGGCCAGCACCATTCCGACAGCCGCAACGAAAAGCGCGACCAGGAGGGCGCTGTGCCCGAGCAGGCGGGTCATGACTTCGCGTCCTGCTTGAGCGTCTCGAACATCGCCTTGTACATCTCCTGCGGCGTCTGCCCGGGTTTGGGCGCGCGATACTCCTCGGAATGCTTGATCATCAGGTTGGTCGACTCGAAGACACCGTTCTTGAATCGCCCCTCGCACACCACGCCCATGTTGTCACGGAACATCTGCGGCGGCGCGCCCTTGGAGTGCACGTCGACCACCTTCACGCCATCCATGACCTGGAAGCGCAGCTCGAGCTTGTCGGCATCCCACTTGACCGACCCCGGTGCCACCATCCCCCCCAAACGAACCGGAACATCCTCCGCCTTGGCTCCCTTGGCCAGCAGCTCCTGCGGCGTGAGGAAGTAGACGACGTTCTTGTCGAGGCCACCGTACATCAGGTAACCGAACGCTCCCAGGACGATGACCGCTGCGACCAGCAAGGTGGCGCGCTTCCGTCCCTCGACGTTGCCGCTCATGACTGCCCTCCGGAAAGGTCCTCAGCTGCGTTCTTCAAGCGACGCTCCGCCTCCACGCGCGCGAAGTACAGGCGCGCCGCGTAGCCGAGCAGCGCCAGCCACGTGACGGCGTAGGCGCCGATGATGAACGGACGATTGTCAGGCATTGATCCCTCCGCGCCCGCTCAGCACGAGCTGCTCATGCAACTGGTCCGCAACGCGCTCCATCTTCGCGGTCTCGTAGCGGTGCCGGATGAACCAGATGAGGATGATGACCAGGGCGATCGCATTCACGCGAAGCCCCAGCGTATAGTTGGGGTCGAGCGTGCCCGGATTCGATTGCGGCTGGTGCAGCGTGCGCCACCAGCGCACCGACATGTACACGATGGGGACGTTGAGCGCCCCCAGGAGACCGACCGTCGCACTCCACTGGGCGCGGCGGTCCGGGTCGTCCACGAAGGCGCGCAGGACCAGGTAGCCGACATAAATGAAAAAGAGCACCGCCGACGACGTCAGGCGCGCATCCCACGTCCACCAGATCCCCCACGTGGGCTTGGCCCAGATCATCCCGAGCACCAGGAGCAGCCCGGTCATCAGCGCGCCGGCCTCCGCCGCCGCCGCGGCCAGGAGGTCGTCGCTCTCCTTTCCCTTCCACAGGTAGCGGAGCGATGCAATGGCGACAATGAAGTAGGCAATCATCATGCTCCACGCCGCCGGCACGTGGACATACATGATCTTCTGCAGGTGTCCCATGTCGCGGTCCGGGACCGAAATCGAAATCGCCCAGGCCTGCATCGCGGCCAGGAGCGCGAACGCGCCGACCCCGAGCCACATGCCGTGCGATCGCGACGTTGCAACCGGTCCCACGCGCAGGTCAGCAGCTGTCACTCCCATCTCACACCTCGATCACGTATTCGAACGCCATCACACTGGCGACGAGAAAGATGATATCAAACGCGCTCAACAACCGCACCCACGCCCCTGCCTCCGACATGGGATCGCCGGCCAGGAGCGCCGACGACGACTCGACCGCCGCCAGCAGGACCGGGATCAGCATCGGAAAGAGAAGGAGCGGAAGGAGCACCTCGCGCGCACGGCTCCGGCTCGACATGGCCGAGTAGAAGGTGCCAAGCGTAACGAAACCGACCGTCCCCAGCACTGTGACCCCCACCATCGCCGGCCACCCCGGCGGCAGCGCCACCTGGTACAGCACCAACGCCGCCGGAATCACGATTGCTTCCACGATCAGGACGAACACCAGGTTCGCGATCAGCTTCCCCAGGTAGATCGCCTTGCGCGACCCGGGATAGAGCAGGAGCGATTCGAGCGCCCCGCCGTCGAGCTCGAGCTGATACGACCTATTGAATGCCAGTACGCCGGAAAACAGGATCGCGAGCCACATCGCACCAGCCGCGGCCGCTCGCAGCGCCGACGTGTCGGGCCCAAGCGCAAAGCCGAACAGGAGGAGGACCAGGATCCCCATGAAGGCGACCGCGTTCAGCCCCGACTTGGAGCGCCGTTCGGTGGTGAGGTCCTTCCAGACTATCGCGCGAATGCGCCGCCATTCGTCGCTCCAGCTCACCGAACCTCCTCGGCCAGTTCAGGGGTGAAGGGCGACTCGTCCCTCGCTTCACCCCCCTCGCGCTCGCGCAGCGAGACATCGCTGAGGATCAGCCCCTGCTTGAAGGCCACGAGGCGATCGAGCATGTCGCCGGCGCTGTGCCGGTCGTGCAGCACGATCATCGCCGCCCCACCGGTTGCGCGCGTCTCGCGCACCACGTCGTTGACGAGTGCAATCCCCGCCGGGTCGAAGTTGTTGTACGGCTCATCGAGCAGGAGAAGGCGCGGACGCTGCAACAGGAGGCGCGCCAGCGAGAGGCGGCGCTGCATCCCGGCAGAGAAGGTGCGCACCGTTTCCCTGGCCTCGCGCTCCAACCCCACGCGCTCAAGGAGCGACGGGATTCGCGCGAAGTCCTCGCCCAGCATCTTGCAGGCGAAGCGGAGATTCTCCTCGGCGGTGAGGTCGTCATACAAGCCGGGGTAGTGAGTGAGGAAGGCGATGAGGCCGCGCACGCGCGTCGCCTCGCGCACCACATCGGCGCCAAAGACAGTCGCCGTTCCCCCAGTTGGCTTGATGGCCGTGGAGAGGATGCGCAAAAGCGTGCTCTTTCCGCTTCCGTTGTGCCCCTCGATCCCCACAACTTCTCCGGGCGACACCGTCAACGAGACACCGCGAAGCGCCCACCGGCGTCCAAAACGCCGAGTGACGCTGTCGATCGTGGCCGCCGCCACAGCCTTGTCCTCTAACCTGACTCTCACAGTCGGCAATCTAATCGTAGAGGACGCCCCTCGTGACCCGGGGCTCTCCCCGACAACTCCGTCCGTAATCACCCGAGATAGTTCTCCGTGAACGATCCAAAGCGCGGTGACGCTCCCCCGCCGACCACGCCCAGCTCGTCCGCCCCGCCCACCACGCCCCCGGCCGCGGCCCCCACCGTGAACGGCGGTGCGGCTACGGCGACGACGGCGGCTGCCGGTGGCGTGTCCGACTCCCGACTCCCGCGCTGCTTCCTCGCCGTTGGAGAAGGGGCGGTCCACCGGGACCTTGGCGTGCGCGAGATCGCGAACGCCGTTCGCGAGGCGCAGGGAACGCTGTGGGTCGATATCGACTCCACCTCGCGGCAGCAGATCGCCCTGCTGGAGAAGGTCTTCAACTTCCACCCGCTCGCCATCGAGGACGTCCTCAACCCGGTCTCGCGCCCGAAGGTTGAGCAGTACGACGGTTACCTCTTCGTGACGCTTCGCGTGGTGCGCTTCCAGGAAGAGACGCACGATCCTTACGACCTCGAGACCGCCAACCTCTACTTCTTCCTCGGCCCCACCTTCCTGGTAACCGTGCACTCGGGCGCGTCGCCCAACGTGGACCGGGTGGCGGACGTGGCGCTGCGCACCCCCGACCTCGTGTCGCGCGGCGCCGCACGGCTCGCTCACCACATCATGGACGTGTCGGTCGACGCCTTCTTCCCCATCCTCGACCGCGTCGACGACTTCATCGACGGACTCGAGGAGCGCGTCTTTGCCGCGTTCGATGAAGAAGCGCTGCGCGACATCTTCGCCGTCAAGCGCATGGTCCTCTCGCTGCGCCGCTACCTCTCGCCGCAGCGCGAGATCTTCAACGTCCTCTCCAACCGCCCGTCGCCCCTCCTCCCCGCCGACATTCAGCTCTACTACCGCGACATCTACGACCACATGCTCCGCATCAACGACTCGCTCGATACCTACCGCGACTTGTTGAGCAGCACGATGGAATCGTACCTGAGCCAGGTGTCCAATCGCCTGAACGTCGTGACCAAGGGACTCTCCGTGGTTGCCACGCTCAGCGTCCCCTTCGTGGTGGTGAGCGGTATGTGGGGGATGAACTTCACGCGCATCCCGCTGGCCGGGCATCCGTACGGTTTCGAGATCATGCTGGTGGGGCAGTTGGTGCTGGGGGTGGGGTTGATTTGGTTGTTCAGGAGCAGGAAGTGGCTCTGATAGCGAGAAGACGAGAAGACGAGAAGACGAGAAGACGAGAGGACGAGAGGACGAGAGGACGAGAAGACGAGGTCTCGACCCTCGGGCGCAGCAGTCTGCGTCCCCGACCCCCATCTCGTCTTCTCGTCTTCCCGTCTTCTCGTCTTCTCCCTAAGGAAGTGGCCCCCGCCACGCCACCAGCCCCAGTTCCAACACCAGCGCGAGGATCGCCAGCCCCAACGGCCATCGATACAACTCCGTGAACCGGGTGTACACGCGGGTGCGCACGGGGCTCCGTTCCAGGCGGTCGATTTCCTCGGTGATGCGCTGGAGCGCTGCGGCGTCGCGTGCACGGAAGTAGCGGCCGCCGGTCTTCTGCGCCACCTCGGTCAGGAGCGCGTCGTCGATCTCCACGGGACGGTTCTCGTAGCGTAGCCCGAACACGCCTCGCCCCACCGGGACAGGAGCCATCCCCTCCGTCCCCACGCCAATCGCGTAGATCTTCACCCCGAACGCCGCCGCGGCCTGTGCCGCCGTGCGGGGATCGATGGAGCCGCGATTGTTCACGCCATCGGTGAGCAGGACGATTACCCGCGAGCGGCCGGGGGCCGTCCGCAGCCGGTTGGCGGCGGTGGCAATGGCCGTCCCGATCGCCGTGCCATCCTCCAACTGCCCCGGTTGAAGGTTATCGATCGCGGCAATCACCACCGGGTAGTCGGTCGTGAGCGGGACCTGCGTCAGCGCCTCCCCCGAGAAGGCGACGATCCCTATCCGGTCGCTCCCGCGCATGCCGACGAACTGCTTCACCTTGTCGCGGGCAACCTCCAACCGGTTCTGCGGCTGGAAATCCTCGGCCAGCATCGAGCTCGAGATGTCGAAGGCGATCACGATGTTGATCCCCTCGCTGCTGGACTGCTCGCTGCGCCCCGCCACCCGCGGGCGCGCCATGGCGATCACCAGCCCGGCCAAGGCCAGGGTTCGCAACCCCAAGAGGGAGCGCGAGATCCACGATCCCGTGCGCGGCCCCTTGGCCAACAGCGACACGCGCGAGAAGGTGATCGCCGGCGGCCGCCGGCGGCGGCGCCACCACCACCAGGCCGGGAGCGCCAACAGGCCCAGCAGGAGCCAGGGGGCGTGGAACTGGAGTTGCGTTAGCCAGCTCGGCAATGGCACCACGGTCGTGATGTGAATGGAAGCTCGGTACGGCGTCGACCGCTCCGTATTACCACCAAAGTACCCCAGTTGTGCGACTCAGGAATGCGCGATGCAACGCCGACACTCCACCAAGCGTCCTTGCTGCGAAGCCACACGCTGCGACCGTCTTCCCTTTCGACGCGGTCGGTGGAGCTTTCGACCCCTCGGTCCTCTTCCACCACGACACGCGAGCGACCACTGACCTCGACCTCGTGCCCGAACTCCGGCAACAGCTCGTCGGCGCGGTGCCCGCGTGACGCTGTCCGTGCTCTCCGCGACCGCCGGCGTCCTGACGATTGTCGCGGGACTCGGCTGGTGGTGGGGGAACCGGCTGGCGCGCTCCGCGCCGAACGTCGCGCCCGAACCGCCATCGCCGAATTTCCTTTCGGCCCCTTCGACCCCTCCAGGGGCTGACCCTTTCGATGCCATGAACGAAGACGTGTTTCTCTCCAAGCTTTCCGACGCCGTGCTCATTGCCGGGCGCGACGGCGTGATTGCCAATGCGAGTCGCGGCGCCGAGCGCGTCCTGGGGTGGTCGCCCGAGCACCTGCGCGAGCGGCGCGTGGCCTCGATCATCCACGAGGACAACGTGGCCGAGGCGTCGCAGGCGCTCGAGCGCGTGGCCGACGGCGCCGAGTTGCACCTGCCGCAGCGCTGGCGCGTGCGCCGCGCCGACGGGAGCTGGTTCGAGGCCGAGTGCACGGCAACGCGCCTCGCCGACGCCGCCGTGGATCGCTGCGTGGTGATTGCGCTTCGCGAGGCACCGCCGCGCGATGCGTTAGGCGCGAACGAGGGGCTCCGCGACCCGCTCACCGGGCTCGCCACGCGCGCCCTGTTCCGCGATCGCGCAGAACACGCGCTGTCGCGCGCGCATCGCCTGCAGCTCCCGCTTGCCGTGCTGTACCTCGAGTTTGACGACTTCCGCGCCGGCGGGATCCGCGCCAAGGTCGAGGAACTGGAGAAGCTGATCGTCTCGGCGTCCACGCGCCTCAACACCGTCCTGCGCTCCTCCGACTCGGCCGGCCGCGTGGAAGGGTCGCGATTCGCCATCCTCCTCGAGGACATGACGGACGAGTCGAACTTCGTGCAGGTGGCCGATCGCATCGGGCAGGCGTTTGCCGCGCCGCTCCTCGTGGACGGCAAGGAGTTCATCGGCAATGCCAACCTCGGGATTGCCAGTGCCATGCCCGAGGACTCGGTGGACGACATGATTCGTCACGCCGACGTCGCGCTGCGCGCCGCCAAGCGTCGCGGGCGTGGCGCCTGCGAACTGTTCGACCCGCGCGTGCACGAGCCGGCGCTCTCGCACAACAAGCTCGAAGATGACCTTCGCAAGGCCATCGAGGCTGGTGACTTCTCGCTCGTCTACCAGCCCATCGTGATCCTGCGCTCGCGCCGCATTGCCGGTGTGGAGGCGCTGGTGCGCTGGAACCACCGCCATCGCGGGCTCATCCCCGCCGCGGCCTTCATCCCGGTGGCGGAGGAGACGGGGCTCATCATCCCCCTCGGCCGCTGGATCATCCAGGAGGCGTGCACGCAGGCCAAGGTGTGGCAGGACACGATCGGTCCCGACCGCTCGCTCACCGTGACGGTGAACATCACGCCGCGGCAGTTGCTGCACCCGCGCTTCGTGGACGACGTGGCCGCCGCGCTGCAGCAGAGCCAGATCGAGCCGCACCGCCTGGTGCTCGAGATCTCGGAGGGCGGGCTGGCGCGCAGCATGACCGACTCGCTCAACCGGCTGCGCCAGGTGCGCGCCCTGGGCGTGCGCATCGCCATCGATGACTACGGGTCACGCTCTGCGTCGTTAGGGGACCCGGCCGACATCCCGGTCGACATCCTCAAGATCGACCGCAGCTACATCAGCCAGGTCACGCGCCGCCCCGAGGAGCACGCCGCCACGCGCGCCATCGTCGCGCTGGGCAAGCTCAAGCGCCTGCGCACCGTGGCCGAGGGGATCGAGCGCGAGGAACAGCTGGCCGAGCTCCTCCGCTTCAAGTGCGAGTACGGGCAGGGGACGCTCTTCTCGGAGCCGGTGACGGCGGATGGCTTCCTCGAGTTGCTGCGAAGGGATTAGGGGCGGACGGGGGACGGGGGACGGGAGTGCGAACGGCGCCGTTAGGCGCCGTTCGCGTTGCTGCACGATGCTGGGGGGGGCGCCGGGGGGCACTCCCGTCCATACGCTTCGCCCGTCTCGGCAGTCCGATCAGGCGTCCCGCTCTTCCACCTCCCACGTGGGGTCGGCAAGGGGATGCGGGATCTTCATCTCCATGGTGCGCGTGACCTGCTTGTCGATGTACTCCTCGCGGTAGAGTCGCACCAGGACAAAGAAGTACTGGATGGCCAGGGGACCGAGCAGGATCCCTAACAATCCGAAGATGGTCACGCCGGCAAAGGCGCCGACGAGCGTGATCATCGGGTGGATGTTGGAGACGCGCTTGAAGACGATGGGGCGGATGACGTTGTCGATGTTGCTGGCGAAGACGGCACCAATCACGAAAAGTATCGCCGCCATCCCGTACTGCTGCTCCAGCGCGAGGACGAGCGTCCCCGGGAGCCAGACCATCGCACTCCCCAGCACGGGAAGAATGGAGCAGAACGCGGTCACCACGCCCCACAGCGCCGCGTTAGGGAACCCGACGACGCGAAAGCCGATCCCGATCAGCGTCCCCTGCAGCAAGGCGGTGAGGGCGGTCCCCAGCAGCGTGGCGTGCGTCACGGAGTAGAAGCGCGTCCGTAGCTCGTCGGCCGTATCCTCCGAGAACGGCAGGACGCGACGGAAGACGCGCCACGACCGATTGGCCGAGAGCAGCATGTAGTACAGCGCGAAGAACGAGATGACCAGGTTGAGCGTCGCCTTGGCCGCCCCGCCAACGAGGTCGAACGCCTGCCCCGACACCCACTGGATCAGCGAGCCGCTCGCCTTCGCGATCTCGTTCCCGATCTGGATGCGCCCCACGCGCAGCTCGGAGACGCGCTGGAAGAAGGCGCTCTGCTGCGCGCTGCGCAGCGCGTCGGGGAGCTGGTCCGCAGCGAGGAAGATGATCCACCCGATTGGGAAGGCGATGACCACGATCGCGCCTACGAGCGTGATGGCGGCCGCGAGGTCGGCGTTCAGGCGTCGCGCCAGGCGCCGGTACACCGGTACGCACAACACGTACAAGACCGCCGATCCGAGGAGCCCCGAGGCGAATGGCGCGACCGCATACACGATCGCGATTCCCAGCAGGATGATCAGGAGCCCGGCGCGCTGCTGCTTGGAATGAAGGAAGTCCATGGAAGGGGGCAAGAGTACGTGCACCGGCTCCCCCAACGATGGTACAGGGGCGCCCCCCTCGCAACGTGGAAGCGCCCCTGTCGCCGATGCCTCACGCGCCGCGCGCCGCGGGCCGCGCGCGCGCGTCGCTACCCGGTGGGGCGCATCACGCGCTCGCGGTCACGCAGCTCGGCCTCGATGCGCCCGCACATCACGTCGCACAGGCGGAAGATCTCCTTGTCGGCAAGGGCGTAGTAGACGAACAACCCCTCCTTGCGACGCTTCACGAAGCCCAGCGTGTGCAGCTGCGCCAGGTGCTTGGAGACGTTGGCCTGTGACAGCTCGGTCACCTCGACCAGTTCGCCGACGGTCCGCTCCCCCGGGCGAAGCGCGTTGAGCAGTCGCAGGCGCGCCGGATCGGCGAGCGCCTTGAAACGCTCGGCCACCAGCGTGAGCAGCTCGGAAGACATCGACCTGGCCATGCGGTCTACTCCTGTGTCGCACGAGGGCGAGAAGGCACCGGGTGGTTGCTGGACCATAATATAGCCATTCAGTAATACTCCGTCAGCCGCGACGGCACCCGAACAGGCCAAAGCGCCCCAGGATCCTTTCCAGCGGGCAGAAGTGGGTGATGCTCGACTGCACGAGATTGAAGCCGACGAAGGCGGTGAAGGCGAACCACCACGGGTTCACCCACGTGCCGAGCGCCACGGACAGCAGGATGAAGGTGCCGGCGAACCGGCGGATCAGGTCGTCATTGCACATTGTCGTCTCTCTTGGTCAGAGGTGTCGTTCCATTGGGGTCACTGCGACGTGGAGACGCTCCCCCTCCATCGCATTCTTCGTGTAGTCGGCAGCACGGCGGTGCATCAGCTCCCAGTAGAGGAGCGGCACCACCACCATCGTGAGCAATGTGGCGACGATCGCGCCCGACATCAGCGCCACCGCCAACCCCTGGAAGATCGGATCGAGCACCATCACCAACCCGCCAATGACGACGGCCGCCGCCGTGAGCGCGATGGGGCGGAATCGCACGCTCCCCGCCTCGATCACCGCCTCGCGCAATGTGCGCCCGCGTGCCTCGGCGAGCTCGATGAAGTCCACCAGCAGGATCGAGTTGCGCACGATGATCCCCGCCAGTGCGATCATCCCGATCATCGATGTCGCCGTGAAGAACGCCCCCGTCATCGCGTGCCCGGGGAGGATCCCGATGAGCGTGAGCGGAATGGGGGCCATGATCACGAGCGGTGTGCTGAACGACTGGAACCATCCGACGACCAGGACATAGATCAGGATCAGCACCGCGGCGAAGGCGATCCCGAGGTCGCGGAAGACCTCGATCGTCACCTGCCACTCGCCGTCCCACTTCAGCGCCAGCTCGTTGACCTGCTCCGGCTGCACGGCGTTGTAGCGCGCGATCTCGGCGCCGTTGATGCGAAGCTGGTCGAGCTTCTCGTTCATGGCCAGGATGGCGTACACGGGCGACTCGATCGAGCCGGCGACATCACCCGTGACGTAGATGACCGCGCGCAGGTTGCGCCGAACGCGCACCCCCTCGCGGCTGGTGGAGTCGACGGTCACGAAGCGCCCCAGAGGCTGCGGCCCCAGCATCGTGGCCACGGGAATGGCCAGCAGCGCCTGCACCGATGAACGATCGGTGAGCGTCAGCCGCGGGACGATCGCCGTCCCTTCGCGCGACTCGGCGTTAGGCGCGATGCCCACCGGGGCGCCGGAGAGCGCCAGGTAGAGCGTCTGCGTGATCTGC
The DNA here is from genome assembly GCA_020852815.1 of Gemmatimonadaceae bacterium. Lineage (NCBI taxonomy): Bacteria > Pseudomonadati > Gemmatimonadota > Gemmatimonadia > Gemmatimonadales > Gemmatimonadaceae > Gemmatimonadaceae bacterium. Next base: position 57,338 of record JADZAN010000013.1, read on the forward strand.
TCCACGCTGGCCCCGCTGCGCGCCGCCAGCACGCGATCCACGCGGAAGGCCTGCTTCACCTGCGGCGCCTCGATGGTCCAGTCCACGTCCACGACCCCCGGCGTGGTCTCGAAGATCTTCCGGACCTCCGAGGCCGCCGCGACACGCACACTGTCGTTGGGGCCGTAGATCTCCGCCACCAGCGTCGACATCACCGGCGGCCCCGGCGGGATCTCGGCCACCTTCACCGAGGCGTCGAAGCGACGCGCGATGGCATCCAGGTGCGGACGCACGGCCACGGCGATGTCGTGCGACTGGCGGTCGCGCTCATCCTTGCCCAGCAGGTTGACCTGCACGTCAACGACGTTGGCGCCGCGCCGCATGAAGTAGTGCCGCACCAGCCCGTTGAAGTTGAACGGTGCTGCTGTCCCCGCGTAGACCTCGGTGCTCTTGACCTCGGGGACGGTGCGAAGGTACGCCGCCATCGATTCACCCAGCGCCTGGCTCGTCTCCAGCGTCGCCCCCTCGGGGAGGTCGGCAATGACCTGGAACTCGCTCTTGTTGTCGAAGGGCAGCATCTTCACCTGCACCGCCTTCACCGCGAGGAGCCCCATCGAGGCGAAGAGCAGCAATACCGTCGCGCCGTAGAAGGCGTAGCGCCGAGCGCGCCGCTCGATGAGCGGCGTCATGAGCTTCGCGTAGAAGGCGCCGAACTTCCCGGCTTCCTCGGGCTCGTGCGCGCGATCCATCGAGGTCACGTGCTGCGTCACGTGCCCGCGCAACAGCTTGAGCGCGATCCACGGCGTCACGATGAACGCCACCGCGAGCGAGGCGATCATCGCCACCGAGGCGCCCACCGGGATGGGGCGCATGTACGGCCCCATCATCCCGGAGACGAAGGCCATGGGGAGGATGGCCGCAATGACGGTGAGCGTGGCAAGGATCGTCGGGTTCCCGACTTCGTCGACCCCCTCCACCGCCGCGACTTCCGGCGTGCGGTCACCGCGCACCATGTGACGGTAGATGTTCTCCACCACCACGATCGCGTCGTCCACCAGGATGCCGATGGAGAAGATGAGCGCGAACAGCGTGATGCGGTTGAGCGTGTAGCCTAACGCGTAGTAGGTGAACAGAGTGAGCGCGAGCGTGACCGGAACCGCGACGAGCACCACGAGCGCCTCGCGCCAGCCGAGGAAGAGGCCGACCAGGAGGGTGACCGAGAGCGTGGCGATGAGGAGGTGCAGGATGAGTTCCTGCGCCTTTTCCCCCGCCGTCTCGCCGTAGTCGCGCGTGACATCGAGCGTGACGTCGGCGGGGAGGAGGCGCCCGCGTGCCGCCTCCACCCGCCCTTCCACCGCCGTCGTCACGACCGTCGCGTTGGCCCCCTTTCGCTTGGCCACGCTGATCGTCACCGCCTGCTCCACCGTGCCACCGGAGGCAGCGTGCGAGACGTAGCTCTCGACCTCGCCATACTCCTCGCTCACCGCCGCCACGTCGCGCAGCATGACCGGCGCACCGCCGCGCGCGCTGATCACGACGCTGCCGACGTCGCCCGCCGTCGCCAGCGGGGCGCCCACATCCACCCGGTACACCGTGTTTGCCGCGGCAAACTCCCCGGCCTGCAATCGCGCGTTTGCCCCGCGCAACGCCATGGCGACTTCACCCGGCGTGACGCCGCGCGCCGCCAGGCGGGCCGGATCGATCGTCACGCGCACCTGCTTCGGCGCCCCCCCGATCACCTGCGTCTCCGAGACGTCGGTGACCGTGCGGATCTCGTCCTCGAGGTGCGTGGCGAGCTGCCGCAGCGCGTTGGAGTCGTAGTGCCTCGACGACAGCGTCAGCGTCATGACCGGGACGTCGTCGATGGAGTGTGGCTTCACCAGCGGCGGCATGGCCCCGGGCGGCGCCTGGTCCATCGCCGACGCCAGCTTGGCCTGCACCCTGGTGATGCTGCGCTCCTGGTCCTCGCCCACCTTGAAGCGGACGGTGACCATCGTGTATCCCTCACCCGCCATGGTGTAGACATGGTCGACGCCGGGAATCTCCCACATGCGTCGCTCGATGGGTCGGGCAACCAGGTTCTCGACCTCGCGCGCCCCCGCTCCCGGCAGGGCGGCGATCACGTCGATCATCGGGACGGAGATCTGCGGCTCCTCCTCCCGTGGTGTGGCCAGCATCCCCAGCAGCCCGACGATCAGCGACGCCACCGTCACCAGCGGCGTGAGCTTGGACTGCAGGAACGCCTTCGCGATGCGACCGGAGATACCCATCGGTTACTCCCTCGTCGAGCCGTTAGGCACGCGCACCGTGTCGCCCGCGGCCAACCCGGCCAGGACCTCGACGCGGTCGCCCACCATCGCCCCGGTCCGGATCCAGCGCGTCGTCGTCGCGCCGCCGCTCGTGACCGTCACCCCCACGAGGTCGCCCTCGCGACGCAGCGCGCCGCTGGGGACGAGGAGCGCCTGACGAGTCCCGGCGCCAACCATGAGGCGCGCCGCGCCGCCGCTCAGCAGCGAGCCGTCACGATTGGCGACGACTGCATTCACGGTGTAGAGGCTCCCCCCGGCCGCCGGGACGACCCCCTCCACCGTCGCCGTCGCCGCAACGCCTTCCACCGTCACCGCCACACGGGCACCGCGCGCGACCTTCGCCGCAACCGCCGGCGATACCGTCGCGGCGATGCGCAACGAGCGATTGTCCTGCACCGTGACCAGCGGCGCGCCCGGCGCGGCGAACGCGCCGGGATCGACAAAACGCTGGGTCACCGTTCCCGCGAACGGGGCGCGTACCACGGAGTAGCCCGCCACGGCATCGATCTCCGACTCACCGGCGCGCGCCGCGCCCACTCCGGCCTGCGCCCGCGCCAGCCCCGCCTCGGCTGCGTCGAGTTGGGCCTTGGGGGCGGCGCTGTCGGCATACAGCGCCCGCATCCGGTTCGCCATCAGCTCCGCCTCGCGATACATCGCCTCGGCGCCGGCTATCCCTGCTTGCACCTGCCGGCGCTTCGCGTCGAGGTCGCGCGCGTCGATGCGCACCAGCGGCTGGCCGGCGCGCACCGCATCCCCTTCCTTCACGAGGACCGCGGTGACCGTCGCCATGAGCTTGGTGCTCAGCGTCGCCTGCGCGAACGGCTCGGCGATCGCGGTCGCTTCCTGCGTCGCCGCGATGGTGGTGTCGCGCAGCACGTAGGCCGTGCCCGCGGGCTGCGCGGCCTCCGCCTCGCGAACGGCCGCATGCTCGCGCGGTCCCCCGCACGCCGCCAGCGTCAACGCAAGCGTCGCCGTCACGATGGCCAGCGCGGTCGTCTGCTGTCCCTGCATCTCGAATCTCCGGAAACCGGTTGGCTGTCGATTATTGGTCATTGCGTGCAACCTGCGGCGCGCCGTCCAGGGCACGCAGCGCCCCGGGGTCGAGCCCCAGCGCCTTGCGCCGCTCGGCCGTGGCCACGATGAGCGTGTAACGCGCGCCGGCATGTGCCATGCGCGCCTGTGTCTCGATCGCCGCCGCGTCGAGCAGTTCCACCACCGGGGCCAGCCCGCCTGCGTACTTGCGCCCGACGATGCGGTGCGCGTCCACGGCCTGCTTCACCCCGCGCTCCGCGATGTCGAGTCGCGCCAGCGCGGTGCGCAACGTGGTCGCACTCGCCTCGATCTCGAGCCGAGCCTTGGCAACGGCGCCCTCGCGCATGGCCTGCGCCGCCTCGCGCCGCCCGGCAGTCGCGCGCACCTCACCAAGCTCGGAGGCGCCGGCAAAGGGCGACCACGAGGCCATCACCCCCACTGTCCAGTTGTTGTCACCGCCATAGGGGCGCAGCGCGGAGTTCCAGTCGTAGCGCGCAAAGCCGTTGAGGCGCGGGAGGTAGAGCGAGCGCGCACGCAACGCATCCGACTCCGCCGCCTCTGCCCCGGCGCGCGCCGCGTCGACGTCGGCGCGCACCTCGCGTGGCGTGGCGTCGAGTGCCTCCCGCGCCAGCGCCCGTACCGCATCGCTCGACGGCATCCCGCCAGGGAGCTGCCCCACGGTGTCGTCAGGCATCCCGAGCAGCGTGGCCAGCCCGAGGCGCGCGTTGAGCGCGTCGCCCGTGGCCTCGACCAGCATCGTCTCGACCTCGCCCGCCTTGACCGACGCCAGCATCGCATCGGAGGGAGTGACGAGGCCATTCTTCGCCATCTGCTCGGCCTGCCGCACGTGCGCCGTCGCGGCGCGCACCGCGGCCTCGAGCGTCACGACCTTCTCCCGCGCCAGGACGGCACCATAGAAGGCGCGAATCACGTCAACGCGCGTGGTGACTGCGGTCCAGTCGGCCGTTGCGCGCGCGGCATCGCCGGCGCGTGTGGCCGCTCGTCGCCCGACGAGGGCGTCGGCGTTGAAGAGCGGTTGTTCGAGGACCATCGCCCCCAGGTAGTTGTTGGCGGGCGCGGGGTAGTTGAGGCGCCGCGGATCGAAGTCCTGCTGCGTGATGGTGCGTTGGCGCAGCAAGGTGCCGAAGGCGCCGATGGGATCGGTGGTGCGGACAAAGCCCGCGTCGAAACGAAGGCTGGGCAGCACGCCCTTGAGCGGCGCCAGCGACTGCGCACGCTGTGCGCTGGCCATCGCCCCCTGGGCGCGATTGGCGTAGGCGTGGGCATCGCCGCGGTCCAGGGCATCGCCGAGCGTGAGTCGCTGGGCGGCGGCGGCGGCGTCCTGGGCTCGCGCGGGCCCCGCCCAGAACGCGGCGGCGGCGAGCCAGGCCAACAAGGGAAATCGCATGCGGTACGAGGGGTGGGCGGTGTGGTCCGGCGGCGCACCTGCGCCGCGAGGCTACATAACCATATAGTTATGTACTGTCACCGTCAATCCTCGACCCGCCCCACAGGTTCCCGCGCCGCTGGACGGCGACGCGCCCCTCGGCGCTAGCTACGTCCGCGCGTGGGGCGCGACCGCCACCGCGAGCCCGATGCTGAGCACGAGCAGCATCACCAGCGACGCCGTGACGGCGATCGCGACGCGACCACCCACGCGGCGAATGGCGCGGACATCGACGGCCAGCCCCAGCGCCGCCATCGAGACGATCGTCGCCCAATGCGAGACCGACTTGGCCACAGCGGTCAGCCCGGCCGGCACCACGCCAGTGGTCTGCACCACCGCCGCCAGCACGAAGCCGACGACAAACCACGGGAGGTACGTGGCGCCCCCCGCCGCTGCACTCGTGCGCAGCCCGCGACGTCGCTCCCACATGGCGACACCGAGGACCACGGGGCCCAGCAGGAGCACGCGCGCAAGCTTCACGAGCATCCCCGTCTGTCCCGCCGCCACGCTCACGGGATACGCCGCGGCCAGCACCTGCGGCACGGCGTAGACGGACAGGCCGGTCACGATCCCATACTGCAGGTCGGTCAGCTGCAAGAGCGGCGACAGCAGCGGCAACGCCAGCACGACCGCCACCCCGAACACCGCGGTGTACGCGATGGACGAGGCCACTTCCTCCCGCGTGGCGCCGTTCACGGCGGCCACGGCGACGATCGCCGAGTTGCCGCAGATCGCGTTGCCGCTGGCGACGAGCAGCGCATGCGCGTGCGAGAGCCCCACCGCGCGTCCCACCAGGAACCCGCCCGCCAGCGCCACGACGACGGTCCCGACGATCCCCGCCAGCAGCGGCGCCCCCGTGCTGGCGAAGGCGCGCAGGTCGGTGGAGAGCCCCAGCAGGACGATGGCCCACTCCAGCACCTCCCTGGCGCTGAAGAGAACACCTGGCTCGAACACCGTACCTGGCTCCCGCACCGCACGCAGCGCGATGCCGCCCACCAGCGCGAGGACGATCGCGTCCGGCGCCGCGCGCCCAACGATCGGATGCAGCCACGCCGACAGCACCCCGCCCGCCGCCGCCAACCCGACGGTGAGCGCGAGGCCGGGGAGGAGTCGCGTGACGCGCGTCACGAGTGGAAGACGACTGGGCTCAGGCATGCGTGAAAGCAACTCCCCCGCACGGCGCCTTGGCAACAGTCACCCCCTCCCGTCGCCCCCTCTCCCCCAACGCACCAACGCGCGACGCCCCGTGAGGAGCGCCGCGCGTTGCACGACTAGAACCGGTCGCTGCTCAGGTCATATCCCGCTTACCTGCGTGCACCCCTTGGGCTGCGGCGAGCGCTGGTTGCACTCGTCGGCCGGGAGCGGCACGATCTGGTAGACGCGGTGCGTCGAGAGGAACTTCGGCAGCTGCGCCAGCCGCCCGTAGCGCCGCATGTCGAACCAGCGATTGCCGTACTCGCCATACAGCGAGTAACGACGGTTGTACAGCACCTCGTCGATCAGGCTCCCCGCGTAGTTCGGCTCGAGCGCCGCCAACCCGCCGGCCACGGTGCGCACCACATTGAGGTCGGCGATCGCCGCCGCGCGGTTGCCGAGGTTCGCGTTCGCCTCGGCGCGCATGAGGATCAGCTCCTCGTTGCGGATGACCGACACCGACGCCGCGTTCGTGGCCGCGAGGTTCAGTCGCTGGTTGGACGACACGCCCTGGCTGGTCAGCGTCACGGTGCTGATGGCGACCTTCGCGGTGCGCAGGTCGGGCGAGTTGTCGGCACGCCGCTGCGCATCGAGCAGGAACGACGGATGCGCCACCAGCGCGCGCGGCGACGGATCGAACATCGGATTCGTCGCATCGCCGGAGGCGGTCGAGTACACGTGATACACGCCAGTGGCCAGCGTCGCCGCGGTGGCCGGCGTCGTGGCGATGAACGATTCGTCGAGTGCGGTGAGCGCGTCCTGCCACTTCCCGCGGTCGATCTCGAGTCGCGCCTTGATGGCCCGGTTGAACCTGAGGAAGGTGGCCGGTGTGTTGAAGCCGGTGAAGCCGCTCGTGAGCGTGAAGGCGAAGGAAGTTCCCGCCGCGTTCAGGTGGGTCTTCGCCTCGTCCAGCAAGGCAGCGGCCCTGGCGTAGCCCGCATCCTTCGTCACGAAATCGCCGAGCTGCTTCGCCGTCGGGTCGACCGTGAGGACGATGCCGAAGGTGTCGCGCACGCGCAGCTGTTCCATGAACGCCATCGCCTCGAAGGTCTTGGTGAATCCCTTCACCCCTTCCTTCTGCGCGGTGGAATAGTTCGCCACCTTGTCCACGGCGCCGAGGATCGTCTCGGCCTGTAGCACCTGGCGGTAGGTATTGGTCCACCCCAGGTCGACGCCGAAGCCGCCCGGCGTGAGCGGCTCGACGAGGAAGGCGAGGAAGTTGCGCGGCTCCGCCTGGTCCAGGTTGTACATCTCGCGCCCGAAGATGCCTAACGTCTGCGAGAAGGTGCCGACGCCGCCGCGCGCGCCCACCAGGAGCCCGATCACCGCGGTGTTCACCGTCCCGGCATCGGGGTTGTTGAGCAAGCCGTCGACGTTGGGCGCATTGAAGTTGGGAACCGTCACTTCCTGGCACGCACCGAGCAGCGTGGCCGCGCCGACGAGCGCCGCCACCGTCATCCGCCGAAGGGCGGTCGTGTGTCGTGTGCGCATGGGTCAGAACTCCACGTTGAAGTTGAGCCAGTACGTGCGGGCGGCCGGGTAGGCGGCCAGCTCGCGATTGCGCTGGACCGACCCGGGGACGTTGCCGGCGCCGAAGTTCTGCGCCTCCGGGTCACCGCCGCGGAAGTTGGTCCACCAGTACAGGTTGCGCCCGGATAGCTGAATGCGCGCGCTCTGGGCGCGGCTCCACAGGCGCTGCACCCAGGCCGACGGAACATCGTAGCCTAACGTGACCTCGCGAAGCTTGGTGTACGAAGCATCCTGGTAGTAGATGCGCGTCACGACCAGGTACGTGCTCCGCCGGAAGTTGCCCAGCTTCTGCCCCCCGGGTCCCGGATCGTCGAAGTCGCGCGAGTTCTGCCCCAGGTCGTAGTGACGCCACGTCCCGTTGGCGAGCATTCCTCCTTGCTGGCGGTCGAGGAGCGCGAAGGCGGAGAAGCGATGCCAGCGCACCTCGTTCGACCAGCCGCCGGTCCAGTCGGGATTGCCGTCGCCCATCAGGACGCCGTTGGGGTACAGCGTGCGTGGCGACTGCGGGAGCGTGTCGTTGCCGATGAGCTGCGTGGCCGACTTCCCCTCCTCGATGCGCACCGCCCCCACCTGGAAGGTGCCTAACAAGAAGGCCGGCACCGGGAGGTTGGTGATCTCGCTGCGGTTCATCCCCCAGTTGACGCGCGTGTTCCACGTCAGCGAGCCGCGCTGGATCGGGACCAGCGACGCCGCCACTTCGGCCCCCCACACCTTCATCTCCGCACCGTTGGAGATTTCCGACGAGTACCCCGACGTGGGCGGGAGCGTGCGCGTGATGAGAAGGTCCGAGATGTTGCGCTGGAAGCCGGTGATCTCGAACGTCCCGCGGTTCTTGAAGAGCGTGGCGTCGATGCCGGCTTCGAGTTCGCGCTGCCGCTCGGGGCGAATCTCCGACGAACCAACGCCGGTCCCGATGCGGAACGCCCCCAGCCCGCCAATGTTGGACGACGCAAGCCCGGTGAACTTCTGTCCATAGAGCGGCTGGTTGCCGGTCTCGCCATAGGCCACGCGGAACTTGAGTTCATCGACCTTGCCCGGCATGAGCTGCGGCAGCCGGTACGACGCCGAGGCCTTGGGGAAGAAGTAGAACTTCCCGATGTCGCCGTTGTTGGAACTGCGATCGGCGCGACCGCCGAAGGTGAGGAAGAGGCGATCGTTGTACAGGAGTTCGGTCTGGCCAAAGACGCCGAAGTCGTCGGTGAGGACGCGGTTCTCCGTGAGGTCGCGCACCGTCCCCGCCGTCACGACCTCGAGGCCGCCCAGGAGGTTCTGCCCCGACGACCGCGATTCGCTGAAGGTGCGGCGTTCGTACTGCGTTCCCAGCTGCGTCGTCGCCGACCAGCGCGGGATGGGGCGCCAGACATGCACGAGGTTCAGGTTCAGGTTCGACTGCACGTTGTTGGCGTAGCCGACGGTCGCGGTTCCCGGGAGCCCGTCGAGCGGCTCGTACTGCAGCACCGGCGGCGAGTACACGACGTTCTTCTGGTTGAGCACATCGGCGCCGCCAAAGCCAACGAAGCGCAGCTCCTGCTTGTTGGTCGCGAACAGGTCGACCGTGAGGCGCGCCGTGGAGATGTTCCGCCACACCCCTTCCTCGTTCTTGATCAGGTCGATCGTCTGCAGCGGGTTGGAGTTGTAGAACGGATTGACGGGGTACGAACCGTCCGGGTTCTGTCGCAGGTCGAGGAACGACGGGATCTTGGTGAGCGTGTACGCGATCGAGTTGCCCGCGTTGTCGTTGCCGAACAGCCCGCGGTCACCCAGCGTGCGCAGCACCTCGCTCCCCACCTGCAGCTCGACGCGATCGCCGAGGCGCTGGTCCAGGTTGAGCCGGATACCCGACTTCTGCGAGTAGGTGCGCTTCACGATCCCGTCTTCCTTGCGGAAGTTGCCGGAGGCGAAGTAGCGCGTGTCCTGGGAGCCACCGCTCACGGAGAGCGACGCTTCGCGGTTCTCCGGCTGAACGGCGTTGTAGGCCAGCTCTTCATAGTCGATGAAGCGGTTGGCGTCGTAATACGTCGCGGCCAGCGGGCCGAAGGCTGTGGTTGCATCGGCGAGCGACTTGAACTTGCGCTGCCCGTTGCGATAGGCGAGTTCGGCCGTGCCGAGTCCGGTGCGCAGGTTGAACTGCGGGCGGCCGGCAGCGCCGCGTTTGGTCGTGATGATGATGACGCCACCCGACGCCTTGGAGCCGTAGATCGCGGCCGCCGCCGATCCCTTGAGGATATCGATCGACTCGATGTCGTTGGGATTGATGTCGGAGATGCGGTTGACGGGCGCTTCCTGCGAGACGTCGGAGATCACCGAACCGGCGGCCCGCGTGACGAGGTTGGTCCCCTGCCCGATCGACACGTCGGAGGTGATCACGCCGTCGATGACGTAGAGCGGCTGCGCGCTCCCCAGGATCGACGAGATGCCGCGGATGCGGACGCGGTTGCCGCCGCCAGGTGCACCGGTGCTGGTGGAGATCTGGGCGCCGGCGACCTTGCCTTGCAGCGCCTGGTCGATCGCGGGGGCGGAGACCTTGGCCACCTGCTCGGCGCTCACGGAGGCGACCGAGTTGGGAAGGTTGCGGCGCGAGATCCCCGTGGCCTGGCCCGTGATGACCACCTGGTCGAGCTTGAGCGCGTCCTTGCGCATGACGATCCGAACCGTCGACTCGCTGGCGCCAACGGTGGCGGTCACCGGCGGATATCCCAGCCGGCGCACGACCAGCGTCACATCACCCGCGGGCACGCGGAGCGTGAAGGTCCCGTCTTCGCGCGTGAGTCCGCCCGTGGTCGTTCCGCGTACCTGGATTTGCGCGGACGCGATCGGTGCGTTGCTTCCTTCCTCGATCACGGTCCCTGTGATCTGTCGCGTCCCGCCCTGCGCCGCCGCGGTGCCGGCCAACAGGGCAAGGGACGCGAACGCTGACAACACGAGTCGTCGCATGTGTCCTCGGTTTGGGGGAGTTGAGACGGCTGTTCCCGTCTTCTCGTCTTCTCGTCTTCTCGTCTTCTCGTCTTCCGCCCTATTAGTACTTCCACCACGGCGTCGTCGTCCCCGCCGGCATGTGCCGCAGGCCGTGCTGCGCCATTTCCTTCAGCCGCTGCGACTGGGACACCGGGCCGCTCCAGCAATGGGGCTTGTTGTCGCCGTAGAGGAAGAAGCCTTCGTAGTGCGGGTTCTCCGTCGTCTTCATCCACGCCTCCAGCTCCCGCGTGGCGCGATCCAGGAAGTACGTGTCGGCATCGCCGGTGTAGATGTGGAGCTTGTCCACCAGCTTGGGGCCCACGGTCGCCCAGTTGCGCTGCAGGTAGTACAGGAGGTCGTAGTGCTCGCGCCAGTACTCGGCCACGCTGCGGTCAATGGCCCCCGTCCGTTTGTCGAACAGCGGCTTGAAGAAGCCGTCCTCGCCTAACGGGCCGTAGGTGGCCGACCACACGTCGAGCTGGTGACCGGAGCGACCGTGCGTCCCGTTCACCAGTTCCATCCAGTTGCGCTGCTGCGAGGTTTGCCGCACCTCGCCGTTGATCTCCCGTGAGTTGATGGTGGGGGTGCGGTGCCACTCGGTGACCTGCTTGTAGAAGGCGTTGGTGTCCTTGTACGCGTTGATCCCCTCGACGTCGCTGAAGGTGACCGGATCGGGGCAGTACGCCCATGTCCCGCCAAAGAAGTCCGGATTGTACAGCTGCAACGCCAGCGCTTCCCACCCGCCCGTCGAGCCGCCATGCAGCCAGCGCGCCCACGGTTCGCGAATGATGCGATAGCGCTTCTCCACTTCGGGAATGAGCTCACGCATCACCGCGTCGCCATACGGCCCGCTGTTGACCGAGTTCACGACGTAGGAATCGTCGAAGTACGGCGTGGGGTGCTGGAACGTCACGACGAGGACGCGCGGGAAGTCGTCCTTCATCCACTCCTTCCCGAGTTCGCTGTTCTCGTCCCAGCGCATCGGGTTGCCCGAGGAGAAGTGCCCCTGCTCGTAGAGCACGGGGTACGCGATGGTCGCCCGGTGATAATCCCTGGGCAGGAGGACCGTCGCCCCGATGAAGATCGGGCGTCCCCAGAACTTCGATAGCGACGGCGACTCGAAGCGGAAGCGCTCCACCCACGCCGTGTTGGCCGGCATCGTGATCGGCGGGACCTTCTGGTCCGCCGTCAGGCGCACCACGCTCGCCTTCGACGGATCGATCGCCACCTGCTGCGGCGTCGAGTAGAGGTTGCCCGGCGACCGGTTCCACTGCTGCCCTTCCCATTGGTCGTCGTGCATCCAGACGACCTTACCGTCGGCGCGCTTGAACTCGGAGTACACGTTCACCATCGCCTGCACCCAGTACGTCCCCGCCGGAACGTCGGCCAGGTCCCACACCGGGTGCCCCAGGTCACGCCCGTCGACGACGGCGGGACGACCAGCCGCCAGCTGCACGATGTCATGCCCGAACATCGGCGTCCCGATGCGCCCGACCTGCAGCCGTGGCTCCGGCTGGTTGGCGCGCGCCAGGATGACGAAGACCCGCCCCGTCGTCGCCTCGCTGCGAACCGACGTCGGGATCGTCACCTCAAAGCGCACCTTGGCTCGCCCCGACGGCCAGCCGGCCGGCGTCGGCGCCCCTCCTGCCCCCGCCCCCTGCGCCGAAAGGGTAGAGGAAGGCGCGAGGACCAGCGCCAGGACCAGCGACATGAGACCCACCTGCCCGCGACACCGCATGGAAGCTCGTTAGGTTTGGGGGAAAGCCATATGTTCTCGTCTTCTCGTCTTCTCGTCCTCTCGTCCTCTCGTCCTCTGCTACCGCATCTCCCGCACCGTGATCCCCGACGCGCGCGCCGCCGTGCGATAGACAGTGAGCGTCGACGTCGTGAAGTCCTTCGCCACGGCCTTGTAGATGTTGGGGACGTACGTCTGCGGATTGCGATCGACGAGCGGGAACCACGTGCTCTGCACCTGCACCATCATCCGGTGCCCCTTCCTGAACGTGTGCATCACATCCTCGAGCGAGTACCGGATCGAGTCGGGGCGATTGGCCACCAGCGGTTGCGGTCGCTCAAAGGTGCGGCGCCAGCGCGCGCGAAACACGTTGCCGTGGACCAACTGTTCATAGGCGTCCATGCGCGGACCGCTGGCGTGCTGGGACGGAGCACTCATCGGATAGACGTCGATGACCTTCACGATGAAGTCGGCGTCGGTCCCCGTGCTCGCCACATGTAGCGTCACCTCCACCGGGCCGGCCACCGTGAGGTCCTTCTCCAGCGGCTCCGTCACGTACGTGAGGACATCGGGGCGGCGCGAGGCAAAGCGCTGGTCCTCCGTTGGGTACTCGCGCCAGTAGCCAAAGGAGAGCGCCTGCGTATAGGGCACCGGCTTCATCGGATCGGACACATAGCGGTCCGCACCACCGGCCCCGCGCGCCTTCTCGCGCGCGAGCGTCCCGTTCTCCCGCAGGTAGAACGACACCCGCTGCGCCTCACTCGGCGGCCACTGCGCGTAGGTGCGCCACGCGTTCGCCCCGGTGTTGAACACCGCAACCCTGGGAAGCGTCACACTGCACCGGTCCTTCAGCGCGCAACTGAAGAATGGAAAGCCGATCGAGTCGCGGAAGAACTGCCCCGTGCGACTCCCGAAGCCTAACGGGCCAAAGGTGTCGCCGTCGACGCGATTCCACGCCCCGTGCGACCACGGCCCCATCACGAACGTCGCGGTGGTCGTCGCGCTCAGCGAATCGAGCGATCGCTTGAGACGAATGGGGCCGAATCGGTCCTCGGCATCGTACCACCCGCCCACCACCAGGACCCGCGGCTTGATGTCCTTCACGTGCTTCCAGATCGCGCGGCGCTGCCAGTACGCGTCGTAGTCGGGATGCGCGCTGATCGAGTCGTAGAACGCCACCCTCCCCTGGTAGAACCCGGCGCTGTAGTTCGACAGCGGTCCCTGCGACATGTGGAAGGCGTAGCCATCCTGCGTCCCCGGATCGGGGCGCGCCGGATACGACGTGGTCGGTCCACTCCTCGGTTGGTCGAACGACGCGAGGAAGTTGATCGTCTGCGCCTGCGTGAAGACACCATTGTGATGGCGGTCGTCGCCTAACCACCAGTCGATCATCGGCGCCGAGGGGTAGGCCGCCTTGTGCGCCGGGTGCGCATCGATCATCCCCGACGCCACGAAGAACCCCGGCGCCGAGTTCCCCCACGTCCCCACACGCCCGTTGTTCCCTCGAATGTTCTTCACGATCCAGTCGATGGTGTCGTACGTGTCGGTGGACTCGTCGACATCCTTGGGGCCGCGCTTGTTGTCGAGGTGCGGCGTCATGAACTGGAAGTATCCCTCGGACATGTAGCGCCCGCGCACATCCTGGTTCACGAAGATGTAGCCGTCATCCTGGAACGCCTTCCACGGACCCAGGATCGCCGGAAAGGCATCGGCGCCATACGGCGCGATGCTGTACGGCGTGCGCATGAGCAGCACCGGATACGAGCGCGTCGTGTCGCGCGGGGCGTAGATGTTGGTGTAGAGGCGCGTCCCGTCGCGCATGGTGAGGTACAACTCGCGCTTGCTGTACTTCGCACGCACCTCGGCCACCGCGGCCGCATCGGGCGCAGGGCGCTGCGCGAGCGCCGGCGCAGCAAGCAACGCGAGCGCGCCAACAATGGCCGAGCGCGCGCGACGGGTGTGGTGCAACACGCGTCCGCAATTGTCGGAACCGGGCACGACGGACCTCACGACCGGGTGAAGCGTAACTCTGCGCGCGGATGCAACGGCGTCAAGGACTGTATACAAAATCCGGCGTCAATCGCCCAGCGCCACTTACGAAGCCAACACGCGGCGCGTTGAGCGTGGGCGCTCCCGGGAAATCCCGCCTTGACGTCCTTGCCAATCGGCGCTCCTGTTCGCTTCGCGCCACACCACTCGATTCACGGAGAGCCCCACTCGCGCGTCTCGTCGTCACTCGTTGGGCGCATTCACGCGGCAACGAGCACGCCCCAGTCACGAACTGCGTGACCGGGGCGTCCCCATCTTCCGAGCGCCTGCTGGCGGTTGCGAATCTACCGCGAGGGAGTCGGTGCCACGGTGGGGCGTGCAGGGGTGGCAGCCTTCCCCGCGTTCAGGTCGTTCCAGTTGAGGATGGTGTTGAAGCCGAGGAAGTAGGTCCCTTGCGTCTGCCACCGCCAGAATGGACGAATGGCGAACATCACGACGTGGCCGTCGCCCACGGGTGCGTCGACAACCTGCGCGCGGCCGGAGAGGAGCTGGCCGTTCTGCAGCGTCCCCGACAGCAGCATGTCGTTGGGATTGGTCGGGAACGACATGATGACGCGCGGGCGCCCCTGATCCACGTTGATCCCGAACTGCGCCGCCATCGCGCGCAGGTTCGCACCCTCGTCGACCGGTGCCGCGGGGCGCGCCGACGCCGAGTCCTGGTCGTACGGCGACAGGCGGAGCTTGGTCGCCATCGGCGTGACGTTCTGGCTCGGGCCACCTCCGCCTCCGAGGAAGGCGGCGAACTCCGGCGGGACGCCCCCCCCACCCGCGTTCAGCACCGGCGACTGCGAGAAGTAGACGGGGAGCTGCGACCCGTCATAGCCGTACGCGATCGGGCTCTTCTTGTCGGCAATGAGGCCGCGCATGATCGAGCCGCGCGCGAAGAGCGCCGCCGGCTCCTCGACGGTGATGCCGCTGGTGAGCCCGAACTCGGGGAAGATCGTCGACGTCGATCCCTCGACGAGGAGCGTGCCGCCGGCGCGCACGAACTTCGCCAGCTCGGCCAGCCCGTCGATGCCCATCCCGCCGCGGATGTCGTCGGACTGGTCGTTCGCCCCCAGGTTCGGCGTTTCAGCTGTCTTCTTGTAGGGAAGCGGGAAGGCCGACGTCTTGGCGATCCCGTTCACCTGCTGGATCGCGCTCCCGCCCACGTTGGGATACACGATGACGTCGTACTTCGCGCGGAGGTTGCCTTCCCTGAGCTTCTGGTCGGCAAAGTAGGTGTAGGGAACGCCGTAGGTGTCGAGCGCCGCGCGCACCCACCCTTCATCCTGCGTGCGCTGCCAGGAGTGCACGTAGCCGATGCGCGGCACGTCCAGGTCGTGCGTTGCCACGGTCGGCGCCGTCGCCACCGCGACGCCGGCAAGGCCGAGTTCCTTGAGTGACGCGTCGAGCTTTGCGCGGTCGGCGCCCGAGATGATGATCGAGCCGGCGCGATACGACTTCCCGTTGAGCGTGAAGTCCTCCTCGGCGGCGAGCATCTTCACCGTCGCGTTCGCGAAGCGGAACCTCATCAGGTTGTTGTCGGTGGTGTGCTCCACCACGACCACCGCCCCCGACCCGTCGATCCCTCCCGCCGGCTTCACCGCGCCGCTGACCGGCGTCATGGCCGCGGTGAGGATCGCCTTGTCCGTCACTTCCGACACCTTGAAGTTGCGCGTGAGCTGGTACGTCCACCCGGTGTCGTCGTACGGGCGCGGATTCCCCGGGGCGAAGTTCTGCGTGGAGAAGTACATCTCGGGGATGATGCGATACGGCTGGTCGGCACGGATGATGTAGTCGCCGGCCTGCACGTCGACGTTCCCCGCCTTGAACGCAGCGTTGGCGGTGTGGAACTCCAACCCCTGGATGCGGAGCGCGTTGACCGCCTCGGCCGCCTCGCCGCGGCGACGCTGCGCCGCCGGGATGACCCAGGCGTACACCGGGCCGTTCTTCCCCTTGTCTACCTGGCGCTTGTTCTTGAGCCAGTAGTTCTCCAGGTAGGTCTCCTTGTTCTTCGCCACGTGGTTGAGCGCGATGAGGAGCGCCGACTGCTGGATGTTCACGTTGTTGCGCGGCCCCCACTTGATGCTCGGCAGCGGCGGGTTAGGGCGGAACCACTCGCGGCTCGTCTGCGTGGCCCCCAGGCGCACCGTGCTCGTGTCGGGACCGTAGCTCTGCACCTCGTAGAAACGCCCCGTCGCGTTGTGCGCGTGCGCGGCAAAGAACATGTAGTTGGGGACCCACCCGTCGTAGAAGCCGTACGTCCACACCCCGGGAACGCCGCGCTTCGTCATCTCCATGACCTCCGTCTTGGCCAGGAGCCACCACTCGTCGATCGTGATCGGGTCGATCGCCTCGTTGTACGGCCCGGTACCCGTCGATGCGTAGAGGTAGTTGGAGGCCTCATGCAGGTCGTGCATGATGGGCGGGTGCCACTCCAGGAAGAACGTGTTCACGTGCTGCGACAGCTTGAGGAACTGGCCGATGTTGTCGCGGTTGTTGTCGTGGGCGACGTACTTCCCCCAGTACATGAGCGGCAGGCGCTCGCTCCCGGCCGGGCGCTTCTTGTTGAAGTAGTACGTATCCACCTGCTTCTCGCGCCCGTCCACCTCGATGACCGGCGTGATGAAGGTGATCACGTTGTTGCGAATCGTCTGGACATACGGCGTCTCCTCGACGATGAGGCGATACGCCAGCTCCTGCAGCGTCTCCGGCCCCCCCGTCTCCGGCGAGTGCATCCCGCTGGTGAGCCAGTAGATCGGCTTGGCCTGCGCGATGACCTGCCTGGCCTGGTCGTCGCTCGTCCGGCGCGGGTCGGTGAGCGCGGCGAGGTATCCCTTGTACTTGTCCAGGTCGCGGATCGTCGCCTCGTCGGCAATGGCGAGGACGAACATGTCGCGCCCCTCTTCCGACTTGCCGATCGTCCAGAACCGCGCCCGCGGCGACGCCTTGGCCAACGCTTCGTAGTAGCGCTGGATGTCCTTGGCGTACGTCAGCTCCCCCGGCTGCCCCACAATGCGCCCATGGAACTTGAGCGGCGTGGGCACGGTGCTCGATGCCGGGAGGTGATCGACGAGCTCGGTCGTGATGCGCGGATCGCGCAACGTCTCGCGAATGAGACGCGTGTACTCCGCGTCGTTCTGTTGCACCTGCTGACCCGTCGCGTGCGCGGCGGGAAGCGCGAGGGCGACAGCGGCGAGCGCGGCCGGGAGAACGGCGGAGAAGCGACCGCACCGTCCGGAACGGAATGGCATCATGGCGGAAATGGAGAATGTCAAAGGGAGCACACCGATCGTCTTCTCGTCCTCTCGTCTTCTCGTCCTCTCGTCTTCTAGCCTAAGGCGTAGGCACAGGCTTCGGCTCCAGCTTCGCCGCCCACAATCCCGAGTTGAAGTCCGTGAACAGGACGCGCCCCTTCCACGGCATCGCGTTCATCACGAACGACGCGTTCGACGTCAGCCCCTTGGGATCGAATGACTTGAAGACGGCAATCTCGCGGTTCTGGTTTGCCAGGTTGCCTAACAACTCGCCCGACACGTCGACCACGCGCACGCCGCCGTCATAGTACGCCTGGTACAGCACGTCGTTCTCCACGATGATGTCGTGCGCGCCGTAGTCCTCGAGGTGGTAGCGCCCCACCTTCTTCATGTTCATCGGGTCGGTGGCGTCGACAATGTGCACGTAGCCGCCCGAGGTCTGTGCAATGCCCCCCGACTGCCCTAACGACGCGAAGTAGTTGGTTCCCTCCCACACGCGCCCGGCGCGGTTCATCTCCTCGTCGCCGATGAAGAGGTAGGTCTTCCCCGTGCTCTTCTGGTAGTACGGATAGATCTCGTGCCCGGAGTTGATCGGGAAGACGTTGATGAGCTTCGGCTTCTCGATGGTCCCGCCCCACTTCCCGTTTCCCACGTCGACGATGACGGTCCCCGCCCCGCCCTGCGCCGAGTAGGCGATCCCGTCGCGCACCCACAGGTCGTGGATGCGCGCGCCGGGATGCTTGTACTCGCTCACGTACTTGGGGCTATAGATGTCGCGCACGTCGATGATGACGTACTTCTCGCCGCCGGAAATCGCGAACAGATAGTCGTTGGTGGCAAAGGCGTTGTGCACGCCGCCGGTGAGTTCCTTGTCGAACGTCGAGGCGATCTTCGGGTGCGCCGGGTTGGCAAGGTCGAGGATCACCACGCCGTTCACGCGGTTGGACGCCCCCTCGCGCGTCAACACGCCGTAGCGCCCGTCGGGCGACACGGTCACGTCGTTGATCGTGCGCGCATCGACCTTGACCGAATCGGTCTTGATGATGTTGTTGAGATCGGTGATGTCGAAGACGAGGGCGTAGCCGTCGCCCCCCCACGTCCCCACCAGGCAGTAGTCGCGCCCGTCCTTTCCCGTCCACGGCCACAGGTCCGACGTGGCCGTGGTGTTCACCACGCCGCGCCCGGTCACGGTGATCCGCCTCCGCACGTCGCGCGGCTTCACGTCGAGCACGGTGCGACTCACCGCCGTCCCCGACTGCGCCACGAGCGTGAAGCGCCCGGGCGCATTCGCGGCAAACAACGGCGTGCCGTCCGGCGCCTTGTCGATCATCCCCGGGCCGCCAGGCGCAACCGTGGTGTCGTCCGGCGTATACAGGTAGCTCCAGTCGATCTTGGCGTCGGTCACCGCCTCGCCATTGGCGCGCCGCGCCGTGGCCTGGAGGTGCACCACGTCCCCGGTGTTGACGCTCGTCTCCTTGATGGTCGCCTCGATGCGCGCCACCGGGCTCGCTGCCACGGTGTACGCCTTGCGCGCCACCACCCCTTCAGACTCGGCGGAAATCGTCACCGCGCCCGGCTTGAGCCCGGTCACGTTCCCGAAGCGATCCACCGATGCCACCGACGCGTCGGACGAGCGCCAGGTGACCGCGAGCCCCGAGCGCGCACTCCCATCGGCGTGCGCCCCCCGCGCCGTGTGCGCCAGCATCGTCCCCGTGTACAGCCGGCCGCTCTCCGACGTGATGTCGATCTTCGTGAGCGCCGGCCACGACACGATCACCGGAATCTCCAGCGTGATCGCCTCGATCCCACGCCCCAGGAACGCCGACGCCACGACGGTGAACGACCCCGCCTTGAGCGCGGTGAGCTTGCCGTCGGCGTACTGCACGGCGCCTCGCGGTCCGCCCACGCGCACCATCGCGTCCGGCACTTCCTTGCCATCCTTGTCCAGCGCCGTGACCTTGAGCGCGACGGTCTCGCCCGCCTTCAGCGTGAGGCGCGCCGGCTCGGCCACGACCTTCACCACCCCCTGCGCGTACTGCGCATGGGCCGGGGTCGCGAGCGCCGTGGCCATCAGAACAGTCGTCGTGACGAAGCAGAGGCTTCGCGCTACGTTCATGCGGACGATTCTCCGTCGAGTGGCGTCCGGCGTGCAACCGCGGAGCGATGTGTCACCCATGCGCGTGCCGCCGGACTTCGATTCGCAGGTTCACGGGACGGACCCTCCGCCCCATTGCGGCCGGCAGACCCCGGCCGAACGAGCGATGATCATGGACGCCCGACCCACCTCACGCAAGGCAACGCAGGGCGCGCGCGGCACCAGCGGCGCGCGCGGCGCCAACAGCGCGCGCAGCGCCGACGGCGCGCGAAGCACGCTCCGCGCGCCATACCTGCTCGCGGCGCTTTGCCTCCTCGCGGCGCCTGCCGCGCTCGTCGCGCAGCGCCCCCCGCGCCCCATGCGTCCTGCCACCGCTCCAAAGCCGGCTTCCGCGGCGCCGGCGGCGAGCGCAGCGACCGCCCCCGCCCCGCCGACGTCCACCTATTGGGTGTATGTCGGCGCCGAGTCGGCCGACAAGATCCACCGCGTGCGCTTCGGCCCCTCGGGAACGGCGGTGGAGAAGACGATCCCCATCGGCGAACTCGCCGCCGAGATGGAAGGGCCGCACGGGCTCCAAGTTTCGCCGGACGGCAAGTACCTCTTCATGACCACGGGGCACGGCACCCCCGACGGGAAGCTCTGGAAGTACGAGCTGGGACCGGACACGGTCGTGGGGCCGAGCATCCTCCTCGGGAAGTTCCCCGCCTCCATCGACATCACCCCCGACGGGCTCTACACCTTCTCCGCCAACTTCAACCTGCACGGCGAGATGGTGCCGAGCAGCATGAGCGTGGTCTACACGCGGACCATGACCGAGGTGGCGCAGGTGGAGACGTGCACCATGCCGCACGGGAGCCGCATAGACCCTAGCGGCGCGATGCAGTACTCGGGGTGCATGATGGACGACCAGCTGGTGGAGATCAGCACCAGCACCTTCAAGGTCACGCGGCGCTTCGCCCTGGCCAGGGGCAAGGAAGGACCTATCGCCGTCGCCGCCGCGGGGCACGACATGCACGCCATGCACGCGGCCGGCGCCGCCGCCAAGGGCGATAGCGCTCCCTCTGCCACGCACCAGATGGACGCCAGCCAGGGGCACGGTGTCTCGATGAGCGCCACCTGCTCCCCCACCTGGGCGCAGCCGTCGGCCAGCGGGGCATCCGTCTTCGTCACCTGCAACAAGGCCGACGAGATCCTCGAGATCGACCGCAACAGCTGGTCGCTGGCGCGGCGCATCAAGACGGGGCGCGGGCCGTACAACCTGGCCGTCACGGGTGACGGACGCTTGCTGGTGGCGACGCTCAAGCAGGGGGCGGCGGTGGAGGTGTACGACCTGGCCGCCGGGAAGAGCATCGCCCAGATCAAGACCTCCACGACGGTCGCCCATGGCGTCACGATCAGTCCGGACTCGCGCTACGCCTTTGTCTCGAGCGAGGGGGTGGGGGCGGCGCCGGGGAAGGTGGACGTCATCGACCTGCAGGCGCTGGCCAAGGTCGGGACGGCCGACGTGGCGCAGCAGGCCAGCGGAATCGCGTTCTGGAGGATGAGTCGGTAGCCGACGGTGGGCCCAGCCGATGACGCGACAGCTCGTCGGATGCAAGAACGCCCCGCGCGAGGTTTCTCGCGCGGGGCGTGGAAGAACCGGAAGGGGAGAAAAATGGGCCTGGGTAGAGTTGAACTACCGACCTCACGCTTATCAGGCGTGCGCTCTAACCACCTGAGCTACAGGCCCTTACCAGAGGACGGCAAACTAGTCACCCTCGAGGGCGGCGGTCAACGGCCATGACGCCTTCGTGGGGGAAATCGTCCTCGTCGGGAACTCCCCGGCTGGCCAGAAATACAAAGGTCCACCATCATGGCAAGCGAGCGTGTGCCGCGCGTGCTGGCGCCCGACCCGATCGCGCGTGATGACGCCGCTTGGGTCGACGGCACGACCTTCGCGGAAAGGGCCCCCCGTGGTTTCGCGGGCGGTGCCAATCGCAACAGTCCAACGTCTCCTAGTCCCGGGCCATCGTGCTTCCTTACCTGATCGCCGCTCCATTCTTCGTCATCGCCATGGCACTGGTGTTTGGTGTCTGGCTGCCCGGGCGCAGGCGGATACGGAAGCTTCATAGCCCGATTCCCATCGCCCCGTTCGGACGCGGCGATGCGAAATCGCTCCCCCCGCGCCCGCCTCGACGCACTGCTGTTCAGCCCGCCGCCGAGTCACAGGTCTCGACGCCGCAAGGGGTTGCAGCCGTGCCGCAGGCTGTGGCGCAGGTGCCTCCCACATCCTCCGCCCCCGTCATCCCCGTGGTTCCCGTCGTGCCTGTTGAGCTGCGGGCCGTAGAGTTCGACGAGGCGGCCAACGACGACCGCTCCCGCGTCCTTCGCATGCACGTGGCCGGTGACCGGCGCGAAACCGCATCGCGCGATGAACGGAGCGCGGTGACGCTGCGCCTCGAACGCCCGCAGGATGGCACGCTGCAGTTCCTCCCTGGTCGCCTGGAGATCATCGAGGGGCGCGACGTCGGGCAGGAAGTGAAGTTCGTCCGGACCTCGGGCCCCGATGGCACCACGGTCACCTTCGGGCGCGCCGAAGGGGCCCAGTACCGGCACGTGCAGCTGCACGAGCCCACCGTCTCGCGCATGCACGCGAAGCTCGTCCTGGACGGCAAGAGCTGGTCGCTCGTGAACCTTTCGGCCACCAACCCGGTCATCGTGAACGGGATGGCGCTGGCCGGCGAGGGCTCCTCGGTGGTGCTGCGCGAGGGCGACCGCATCGAGATGGGAGAGGTCGTCTTCCGCTTCCGCTCCAAGTAGCGCGCGTCCAGCCTCGCGCGTTCAGCCTCGCGCACGCAGCCTGGCGAGGAGAGCCTCGCCACCTCAGCGTCACCACGCCAATCGCGCGCGCGTCACGCGGAAGCGCTTGCCCTGGTGACCGTGGCGCGAGCGCCACTCTCTGGCGCGCCTCGGCTCCGCTGGCCTAAGTTACCGCCAACAGATCGCACGGCCCTGCGAAACGTCGTCTCGCGGGGTGGGTATCTGTGTTGCGTTGACTGCGGCGCCTGCCGCGTGCGAGCTCGTCCGTTTCCGCCGGATCTTTGCGGAGCGAGCGACGGTCGCTCCGTCCCGGAGCCTCGAACCGGATGATGCGCGTCAGCTTCCTCAGTCTTTCGGTGATCCTGTCGTCGCTTGGCCTGGCCTGCGCCCTGATCGTGGTGGGGGTCTGGTTCGCCAGGCGCAAGCGCGACACGGAGCTGCGGGAACACGCGAAGCCGCTCCTCATCATGCCCACCTTGCCGCCCACCGAGGAACCGCGTCTCCCGCCCCCCGTGCGCGACGTCCAGCCCATGCGAACCTCGCCGGTGACGGCCCTCGCCGTCGCGCAGCGCCTCACGCCCGAGGACTACCACGTCGTCAGCGACTCGCCGGAGCAGGCGCTGGTGACCATGACGACGGGTGAGACGGTGCTGACGGGGGCCATCGCCGAGATGATCCAGGGGACGGCGCTGCGCTTCCACCGTCCCGCCGATGCTTCGCGGGCGCTGCTGCCGGGGCACCTGCAGGTCGTCGACGGCTCCGACGCCGGGCTGGACGTGCGCTTCGTGCGCCTCAACGGCGAGCCCCCCGTGATCAGCTTCGGGCGCAGCGAGGGACCGCCGTTCCGCCACGTGCAACTGCTCGACCCCACCGTCAGCCGCACGCACGCCCGCATGGAGTTCGACGTCGACGGCTGGTCGCTGACGAACCTCTCGCGGACCAATCCCGTGCTGGTGAACGGCAGTGCCCTGACCGACGAGGTCCCCGTGCGCCTGCAGGATGGGGATCGGATCGAGATGGGAGCGTTGACCTTCCGGTATCACTGGCGATGACAGACCTGGCAGTCCAGAGCGGGGTCGGGGGCGGCGGGTGGCCGCACGAACTGGACGGGGAGTACGACTGCCTCGGCGAGTTGGGGCGTGGCGGGATGGCGGTCGTCTATCGCGCCCGGGAACGGGCGCTCGGGCGCGAGGTGGCGGTCAAGGTCGTGCGCCCGCGCTTCCACACCGACAGCGAGTCGGTGGCGCGCCTCGCGCGCGAGGCGCGAACGGTCGCCCAGCTCGAGCATCCCAACATCGTCTCGCTGCATGCGGTCAAGCCGCTCACCAACGGCCTTGCGCTGGTGATGCAGCTGGTGCCCGGGCGTACGCTCAAGGATGCGCTGTCGCGCGGCGCGCTCTCGCCCAGCGAGTCGGAGCTTGTGCTGCGCGACATTGCGCGCGCCTTGGCGTACGCGCATCGCTGCGGCGTGGTGCACCGCGACGTGAAGCCCGAGAACATCTTCCTCGACGAGATCACCGGCCGCGCCCTCCTCTCCGACTTCGGCGTCGCCCGCTCCATCGAGGAGAACACCGAGCTCACGGCGACCGGCACCGCGATCGGGACGCCCACCTACATGTCGCCCGAGCAGATCGACGGGGGGCACCTCGACGGGCGCAGCGACCTCTATTCGTTAGGCATGGTGGGGTGGGAGATGCTCTCCGGCCAGCGTCCATGGGCCGGCGAGTCGCTCTACTCCGTCATCTATCGACAGAAGCACGACCCGCTCCCGCCGCTCGACTTCTTGCGCAACGACGTCCCGGCCAAGCTGCAGTACCTGATCGAGGGGTTGATGCACAAGAACCCCGATCGTCGCTGGGCCAGCGCGGCGCGCTTCCTCACCCTCCTGAGCGGCGACGACAACGTCCCCGGGCTCAAGGAGTGGGTCGCGGCCGCCAAGAAGCGTCGTCGCTCCGGCGCCTACCGCCCGGTCACGCCGGCGCGCAATCCATCGCATTCGCCCTCGGCGAACCCCGCGATGTCGACGGTCAAGTTCCGCCGTGACGACGAGGGGGCGACCGCCGAAGCGGGGGTACCCTCCCCCGACGAACGGCAGGCCATCCCGATCGGCGACGCGGACGCGACGCAGCGCCTGGCGCGCAGCCCGGCGTGGGGCGCGCCAGCCGTCCATCCCCCTGACCAACTGTCGGCAGCGCCACGACGGCGCACGCTCTGGTGGGTGGGGGGCGCGATGGCGGCGGCGGTCGTGACGATCGCCCTCGTCGCCCGCCAGCGGCAACTGGAGCCAACGCGCGTCCTTCCGGACTCGGCGCACTTCGCCGATGGATCGCAGGTCGAGGTACCCGTGGTTCCTCCGACGGACTCGGCAACGCTGCCCGCGATCTCGCCAGCGGAGTCGCTGGCGCGCGCATCGGGCGCCCTCACGCATCGCGATTCGTTGCAGCTGCGGCGCGGCGGCAACGTGGATTCGCTGCGGGCCCTGGCAGCCGCCGAGCTGGCGGGACGCTCGACTCCATCGGGGATTCCCGACAGGCGGTTCCCCGCGGGGACGCCGGCGACCGGCGCGTCGGCGCTCCCCCCCGGTATCAGCGCGAGTTCCACCGCAACCGCCACCTCCACGGGGAGCGTGGCGACGTCGGGCCGCGACACCGCCGCGCGCGACGCGTTCGTCGCCGTCAGCTTCCCCGCCGATCGCGGCGTGATTGCGGCTGGCGGGCGCCATTCGTGCATGCTCGACGAGGCCGGCAAGGCGCGCTGCTGGGGGAACAACGAGCGCGGACAGCTGGGCGACGGGAGCTTCGACGCCCACGCCGAGCCCGCGGCGATCGTGGGTGACTTCACCCTCAACTCCATTTCGGCCGGCGTGTGGCACTCCTGCGGCGTCGCGCGCGAGGGCGAGGTGTACTGCTGGGGGAGCAACGACGCCGGACAACTGGGAGACGGCACAACATCGCCCCGCTCGGCACCGGTGCGCGTGAACGGGAATGCCAGCTTCCGCCAGGTGCGCGCTGGTGCGTCGCACTCCTGCGGCCTCACTCGCGGCGGCGCGGTCGCGTGCTGGGGGAGCAATGCGCAGGGACAGCTGGGTGACGGGTCGCGTGCCACGCATACCACGCCGGTCGCCGTGCCGCTCGGGATGCAGGCGGGGGCCATCGCCGTCGGGCGTGCGCACACCTGCGCGCTGACGCTCGACGGAACGGCGTGGTGCTGGGGACAGAACGACGCCGGGCAACTGGGCGATGGAAGCTCCACGGCTCGCGCCACGCCGGTGCAGGTGGCAACTGACCAGCGCTTTGTCTCCATCGCCGCCGGGAACCAGCATACGTGCGCCGTCTCCACGTCGGGGACCATCTGGTGCTGGGGGCGGAACAACTTCGGCCAGCTGGGCGACGGCAGCACGACCGACGCGACCACGCCGCAGAGCGTGGACGCGTCGCTCTCGTTTGCCACGGTGACCGCCGGCCAGCTGCACAGCTGCGCGCGCGCCCGCGACGGCCGCGCCTTCTGCTGGGGGCGCAACACCTATGGCCAACTGGGCGACGGCGGGTCGGCCGATCGTTCGCGTCCGGTGCCGGTGCGCGGCGGGACGGCGTACGCCTCGGTGAATGCCAGCGGCGCGCACACCTGTGCCGTCACCGCCGGTGGCGAGGGCTTCTGCTGGGGATACAACATCGACGGGCAACTGGGCGGGGGCGATCGCGAGAACGCGAGTGCCCCGGCGCGCGTGCTGCCGTCAAGTCGTTAGGTTGTGCTCGGCATGCTGACCGTCCGCACCTCCGGTGAGTCCCGCGCGGCGACGCTCGCGCGGCGTCGACGCCGCGCGGTGCTGGCCGTCGCCTACGCGCTCCTCCTGGGATCGTGCGAATCGCCATTTGCGCCTGACGACCAGACGGTCGATCGACTCGATCCCAATCCGGTCGCGCTGACCATGACGGTCGGCGAGGCCCGCAACGTGAGCATCCGCGTCGTCGATGCGTCGGGCAAGGCGCTCGACGGGCGCGAGGTCTTCTGGTCTTCGCAGAACCCGGCCGTCGCCACGGTGACGCAGGCCGGGCTGGTGACCGCGGTGGCACAAGGCAACACGCAGGTCGCGGCGAGCGCGGGGGGCAAGTCGGCGCTGATCCCCGTAACGATCAACGCGCGCCCGGTCACCGTGGTGCGCGTGACGCCGACCAGCGCCACCGTCCTCGCCGGCACCACCACGGCATTGACCGCCGAGCCGCTCGATGCCGGCGGGCAGACCGTGCAGGGACGCGTTGCCATCTGGAGCACGAGCAGCGCCGCCATCGCCACGGTGACGTCCACCGGTGTCGTGACGGGGGTGTCGGCCGGGGTGGCGAACATCACGGCCACCGTGGACGGCATCGCCGGGACCTCGGTGGTGACGGTGCAGCCCGTCCCGGTGGCCTCGATCCTCCTCACGCCGAGTACCGGGTCGATCATCGTCGGCCAGTCGTTGCAGCTCTCGGCCACGCCGCGCGATGCGGCCAACAATCCACTCGTGGGACGGGTCATCGCCTGGAGTTCCAACGCCCCGACCGTCGCCTCCGTCTCCTCCACGGGGCTCGTCACCGCGCTGGCGACAGGGACGGCGACCATCACGGCGACGAGCGAGGGGAAGAGCGCCACCTCGCGCATCACCGTCTCCCTGGTCCCGGTCGACACGGTGAGCGTCACGCCGATGACGACCACGCTCGCCGCCGGCCAGACGCAGCAGCTCACCGCCCGCATCGTCGACAACGCCGGGAATGTCCTCGTCGGCCGCGCGGTCACCTGGAACACCGACCAGCCAGCGATCGCCACCGTGAGCGCGAGCGGGCTCGTCACCGCGCTCACCGGGGGGCGCGCCACGATCACCGCCACCGCCGAGGGGAAGTCGGGGACGGCGACCATCAACGTCACCCCGGTCCCCGTTGCCTTCATCGACATCGCTCCGCCGTCGGGGACGCTGACCGTCGGCGGCAAGTTGCAGCTCACGGCCACCACGCGGGACGCCAACCGCAACGTCCTCCCGGGGCGCGGCGTCACCTGGATCTCCGGCGCCCCCTCGGTGGCCACCGTGACCCAGGAGGGACTCGTCACCGCGGTGGGGACCGGCTCGGCGCTCATCTTCGCCGCCTCCGAGGGGGTATCGACGAGCATCACGATCACCGTGAGCAGCGTGGGGGTCGCCACCGTGCGCATGACGCCGGCCAGCGGCACCGTGACGCAGGGCAAGACGCTGCAGCTGACGGCGACGCCGCTCGATGCCCAGGGGGCGCCCATCACGGGTCGCACCGTCACGTGGAACTCCTCGGCACCCGCCACGGCGTCGGTCTCATCGACCGGGCTCGTGACAGGAATCGCTGCGGGGATGGCGAACATCACCGCCACCATCGATGGCGTGGTCGGCACCGTGCCCGTCACCGTGACGCCGACCCCGGTGGCCTCGGCGACGATTATTCCGTCCACGCCCACGCTCACCGTGGGGACGACACTGGCGCTGACGCTCCTGCTGGCCGACTCCAGCGGCGCGCCGCTGTCGCTCGTTGGGCGAAATATCGGATGGTCCGTGTCGAACCAGGCGGTGGCGAGCGTGAACACCAACGGCGTCGTGACCGCCGTGTCGCCGGGAACGGTCACCGTGCAGGCGACCGTCGAGTCTGTCATTGCCCAGGCAAGCGTCACCGTGACCAACGTGCCGGTGGCGAGCGTGAACGTGACGCCGAACACCGCCGCGTTGCAGCTGGGACAGAAGCAGGCGCTGACCGCGGTGGCGCGCGACGCCGGCGGCAACATCCTCACCGGGCGCCCGGTGACGTGGACGTCGAGCAATCCCGCCGTGGCCACCATACCCGGCATTCCGACCGATACCAATACCGCCACGGCCGTCGGCACCGGGTCGGCAACGATTCGCGCCACCGTCGGCTCCGTGACCGGCGTGTCGTCGATCTCCGTCACGTCGGTCCCGATCGCGACCATCACCGTCACCCCGTCGCCCGTCAACGTCGAGGAACTCAACACGACGCAGCTGACGGCGACAGCGCGCGACGCCGGAGGCAACATTCTGACTGGACGCACGCTCGTCTGGTCATCCAACAACAACACCGTGGCCTCGGTGAGCCAGACCGGGCTCGTGACGGCGAACATTCCGGGGACGGTCACCATCACGGCGTCGGCGCCGGGTCAGGGTGCGGGTGGCTCCAACCCGCCGCCGGGAACGTCGGCCGTGACGGTGACGTACGCGCCGGTCGCCGTGGCGACCATCACGCCGAACAACCCCACCGTCACCGTCGGGCAGACCACGCAGCCGGTCGTCACGCTGACGTCGGCGGGGGGGCAGACGCTGTCGGCCGCCGGCCGCACCGTGGGGTGGTCGATCGTGACAACGCCCGCCGGTGCGGCCACGATCAACGCGACGAGTGGCCTGGTGACAGGGGTCGCGGCCGGTACGGGGACGATCACCGTCACGGCCTCTTCACCGGGCCAGGCGACTCCGGTCAACGCGACTGCGGCACTCTCCATCTCGACGGCGCAGATCGCCCGCATCGCGTTCACGCCATTCACCGGGACGCTGCACATCGGGAACGCCTATTCTCGCGTCGTCACGGCGACTGCCTTCGACGCGGCCAACAATCCGTTGCCGGGACGCCTCATCGCCTGGTCCACCGAGAACGCCGGGATCTCCGTCTCGGCCAACAGCTCCACCAACGGCCAGGTGACCATCACCGGCAACAACACGCCGGCAACGGTAAAGGTCTACGCGCAGGCGCAGGGGGCGAGCGGTACCGTCACCGACTCCATCGCCGTCCCCACCGACTTCGTCGCGATCGGCCCTGCCTCCACGGTCACCACCGCCGCGGCCGACTCGGTGATCCCGGGGGCGGCAAACGCCCGCACCTATGTCTCCACCCCGCGCGACTCCGCGGGCAATGTCGTGAGCGGTGCCGCGTTAGGCGGGCGCACGCCGACCTGGTCGCTCGCGGCCGGCGCGATCTTCGCCTCGTTCACATCGTCAGGCGCAACGGCCATCGTCACGCCTAACGCCCCCGGGCTGGTCACCGTGCAGGCCAACTGGTCGACGGCGCAGCCCACCGCAGTGCTCAAGATCCTCACACCGGTGAACAACGTCCTGATCACCGTGGCGCCAGCCGACTCGTTCTATATCGGGGGAAGCGCCGCCGTGGTGGCGACCGCGCGCGATGCGGCCAACTCCGCCATCGCCGGGCGGCTCCTGACCCTCACTCCATCGACAACGGCAGTAACGGTAGGGACGGGGAGCGGCACAGGCTCCATCTCGACCACCGTGACCGGCGTGAGCGCCCCGGGCGGTCGCGTCGTCGTCACGCTCACGGCCAACGTGCCGTTCGACAACATCTCCAACAACACGCCAGTCAAGGTGCTCGCCCCCGTCAGCTCGATCACGGTTGGGCCGACCGGCATCGACTCGATCTTCGTCAACGGGAACCTGCAGGCGACGGCCACGCTCAAGGACGCCAGCGGAAACACGCTCACCGGGCGCCCGGTCACGTGGAGCACCTCCAACGCCCTCATCGCCACCGCCGCGCAGAGCGGGATCATCACCGGTGTCGCCGCGGGGAGCGCCAACATCCTGGCCGACGCCGAGGGGAAGCAGGGAACGAAGGCGCTCCTGGTGCAGGAGCCCGTCAACAGCGTGGCCATCACCACGGGCGACTCGTCGGTCTTCGTCGGACAGACGCAGCAGATTGCCGTCGTCCTGCGGGATCGCTTCAATGCAACCATCACCGGACGTCCGGTGAGCTACACGGCCGCTCCCGCCGGGATCGTGACGATCAGTTCGAGTGGTCTCATCACCGCTGTCGCGGCGGGTACGGCGAACATCACCGCCAGCTCGGAAGGCAAGACCTCGAGCGCCATCCCCTTCGTGGTGAGCCTGGCGCCGGTGGCGTCGGTCACGGTGTCGTCGACGCAGCCGCCTAACGTCTACCCGTCGCACACCTTCCCCGCCGCCGTGCAGGCGTTCGACGCGGCCAACGCGCCGCTGGGACTCAGCGGGCGCACCATCGCCTGGTCGTCGACCAACCCCGCGGTGGCCACCGTCACACCGACCACCAGCGGGACGCCCACCATCACCGCCCTTGCGATCGGGACCACGACGATCTCGGCGACGGTCGACGGCGTCGCCGCCACGACGCCGATCACCGTGCAGGTGAAGCCCATCCCGGTTGCCAGCGTGACCATGACGCCGACGAGTGCCAACCTGCAGCAGGGGTCGAGCGCTTTCGTCTTCACGCCCACGGCGCGCGACTCGAACGGGACCGCCATCACCGGGCACACCTACACCTTCACCTGGTCGGCCTCGAACGCGAAGGCGACGGTGAACGCCTCAGGCTCGGTGACTGCCGTCGACTCCGGGGTGGTCAACATCATCGCCACCGCGACCAACCAGGGAACGCCGACAACGCCGAGCCCTGCCGGCTCCGCCGCACTCACCGTGACGCTCATCCCCATCGGCAGCGTCGCCATCTCGCCGACGAGCGAGACGGTGGCGATGGGCGCGACCAAATCGCTGCTCGTCGACGTACGGACCGCTTCGAGTGGCGGCATCGCGCTCTCCGGGCGGCGATGCACGATCGCCTCCGATGACATCAACAAGGTGACCGCTGTGCCAGCCACCCCGATCCCCGGGTCTCCGCAGGATGGCCTGACGAACGCGCTGGGTCAGATCACCGTCACGATCACCGGGATTGGGCCGACGAGGGGTGTGGACGCGGTGGTCACGGCGACCTGCGAGGGCGTGGGTTCCAACAAGGTCTCCGTGGTGGTACCATGACCTGGCCTCGCCCGGCATCGGCCTCGGCATGCGGTGCGCGTGTCGCCGGCTGCCGTTGGTCTTTAGTCTTGACGATGGCGCTGACGCTCGGCGTGGTGGGCACGGGGGCGCTCTCGGCCCAGCAACCGGCGGCGCGCCTCGCCATCAAGACGGCGCTCGCCGCCGCGGGGGTGAGCGGGTGCGCCGCCTACCCGCCTCCCGCGCCGGCGCGCGCCACCGCGCCTAACGCCGAGGCGGAATCGCGCCGCCTCATCGACGACGCGCAGGACGCGGCGCTGCAGGGCGACCACTCCGCCGCCCGGGAGGCGTTCGCCAAGGCGTCGGTGCTGGTGCCGGGCAACGCGCGCGTGGCCTACTACCTGGGGCGCGAACTCGAGGCGCTGAGCGAGAGTTCCACCGCCGTGCGCGAGTATTGCCGCTACCTGGCCCTCTCCCCCTCCGCCCCCGACGGCGACGAAGTGCGCGGACGCATCGTGCGCCTGACTCCCGCCACCGAACTCGCGCGTGTCGACGAGGCGCGCGCCAATTTCCGTTCGGGCGTCGCTCTCCTTCAGCGCCGACAGTACCTGGCCGCCGACTCCGCATTTGGTGCCGTCGCGCGCCAGGTCCCGGCGGCGCCGGAGCCGTACTTCAACCGCGCCCTCTCGCGGGCGGCGCGCGGCGATCGGACCACAGCCATCCAGGACTTCGAGAAGTACCTCGAGCTGTCGCCGCAGGCGTCGGATGTGGGCGTGGTGCGCGGCTCGATGGCGCGTCTTCCCGACCGTGTGTACGGCCCGGGGCAGGCGTTCGGCGCCGGGCTGGCCTTTCCGGGGATGGGACAGATGTCGACCGGGCGCCCGGTGCTGGGTGTGCTGGTGATGGGTGTCGTGGGCGGCGCGATCGTCGCGGCGCTGGCGTCCAAGGACGAGGTCGTGACCGAGCGCTTCACCGATCCCTTCGGCAACACGTACACCGACTCGGTCACGCGTACCACGCACCCCATGGCGATTCCGGGGCTGGCGGCGGCGGGTGTGGTGTGGATCGGCGGGGCGTGGGAGGCGGTAGCGTACGCGCGCGGTTCGCGGTTGCGGGCGGAGCGGATCATCGCATTGCACGAGTCGCGCGGCGTTTCGCTGGCGGTGACGCCGCTTCCGCGTCGGCGCCTGGGGTTGGGCGTCTCGTTGCCGCTGGGAGGGAGCGAGCCGCGATCGGCGGGCGCCGAGCCGCGAGGTAGGAGCGCCGAGCGCTGACGCCGAGCGCTGAACGCACAAACGCCCCGCGATCCGAGAGGATGCGGGGCGTTTGGCTATTGAGAATCGAGCGAATGGTGTGCGGGTTGCGACTACGAGAGCGGCATTCGGCCGGTGGGGTTGCCCCCGGGTGGCCTACTCGCGCGGCTCCGTGAAGGAGGTGATCCAGCCGCAGGTTCCCCTACGGCTACCTTGTTACGACTTCGCCCCAGTCACGACGCTTGCCTTCGGCCGCTTGGTCCCGTGAGGGTTCCGGCAC